>CAIUVX010000083.1 GCA_903902705.1 uncultured Methylococcales bacterium | reverse complement strand
TCAACGTCACCTAGAGACCGATAAACATGAAATTGGTAAGCGTAATACGCAAAAAATAGAACGTAAAAATCTGACAATCGTACATGGATCAAGCGGCTTACCCGCAAAATCTTATGCTTCTCAAAACTAGAATTGATGCACGATACTGTCATCGGTTTACTGATTAACAAGGTCGTTGTGAACGAGATATTTATGCTTGATTGCAGGTTTCACCCACTAGCATTTTTTGCATATCATAAAAACTATTTAAATTTTTGAGGCATCCGCCATGAGTACCATCAAAAAATTAGTGGAAGAAATCAGTCTAGGACTTATGGAGTGTTAAATATAACAACTAAAGTCGGGATACGGGTCATAAGACCCGTTTATGTCTCTGTCCTGTTATATAATCACCCTTAGGTTCAAAATGATGCTCCAGATAATTCTTAATCACCTCTTCGGTCAATTCGCCAGAAGTGGCGAAAAAGCAGCCTCTCGCCCAAAAGTGTCTCCCCCACTATTGCTTTTTCAAATTGGGAAAGCTCTCAAACAGCTTCATCGAACACCTTTCTTTGATTCGTCTCATTATCTCGCTCGGTGCAATGTTCGGCGGCGCAGAGACAAAAATGGGCATCATGATCCTGACTGACGACGCCTTTTATAATTTCTCAACAAAAGCTTCGCAAGTCTGTCTGATGTGTCTCGTACTTTCAGACCAACATCCCCCTTTTAACACCTTGTAACGATACTTCGTAACAAGCACTTGTGGTATTGGATTTTGTAAACCGTATGACTTCCATAGTAATAATCCACAAGCTCTCCTTATTTTTAGGCTTTTGGCTTATCATAACTCAAAATATCTCAGTTAAAGCTAAGTGATTGTTTTATAAAGTGGCAAAGCGATCTAAATGTTAAAATACTGAACATTTTACCAATGGCTAAAAAGAAGCAAACACTAAAGGTTAAGCGTTATCCGACCGACTTGAATGATAAAAAATGGGAAGTTATTGAACCAATATTACTGGGAGTACTGTCTGGCGGTCGCCCTAGAAAAGTGAGTTTAAGGAAACTTATTAACGTGATTCTGTCTATTGTACGAAGTGGATGCGCTTGGCGGTTACTTCCTCACGAATTTCCAGCCTGGCAAACCGTGTATGGTTATTATCGCCGCTGGACAAAAAATAAAACGTGGCAACGTATTCACGATACATTACGCGCAAGAGTTCGACAAAAAGCAGGACGGCACAAACATCCAACGGCGGGCTCTATCGATAGCCAAAGTGTAAAAACTACCGCTTTGGTTTCGATGCAAGCAAAGTCATTCAAGGACGCAAACGTCACATTCTTGTGGATACGCTGGGGTTGATTCTGGTCGTTGTTGTAACGGTACATCGGTACAGGAACGGGACGGCGCAAAACTACTTTTCAACGCCTTCACGGGGAGTTGTAAAAAACTTCGCCGAATTTGGGTTGACGGTGGCTATCGCGGGCTCAACCTCATGGAATGGGTCGCACAACGTTTTCATATTGTTTTACAAGCAATTCTACGCTCAGACGATACAAAGGGCTTTAAATTATTACCGCGTCACTGGGTTGTTGAAAGAACCTTTGCTTGGCTTTATCGTTATCGTCGGTTGAGTAAAGATTACGAGGGGTTAACCGACTCCAGCACCGCTTTTATTTCAATATAAAAGGTTAAAACCTCCGATTTTAGTCGGACAGATTTCATCACCAATAGCTAAATGGAGTAGAATTTTCACAATAGCAGGAGATTAAGATGGAATATCGCTACGGCAGCCATACGGAGTTTAAGATTGAATACCACTTTGTTTGGGTAACGAAATACCGTTATCCTGTATTTAAGCCGAACGGGTAAGAGAGTTGGTAAGACAAACGAGTCAGGCATTTGAGAGTCGGATAGTCACAGGAGTCGTCAGCAAAGATCATGTTCACCTCCTTGTTTCATTTCCGTCAAGTCTTGCGCCCAGCGAAATAATGAGACGGATCAAAGGACGGACTGCTAGTAAACTGTTTGAGGCGTTTCCATTGTTGAAAAAACGGTATTGGGGGCAACACTTTCGATGCTCAAGGCTACTTTTGTGCGGCGGTAGAGGGACGACTGAAGAGATGATTAAACAGTATTTAGAGCATCACAAGAACCTGATTTTAATCTCGAACCCTAACAACACGTCGTTTAGTCGACGTGTATCCTGAACTTTCAGTTCTTAGCTCACTAACCCACC
>CAIUVX010000082.1 GCA_903902705.1 uncultured Methylococcales bacterium | reverse complement strand
TTGTTTCAATCCACGCACCCGCGTGGGGTGCGACATAACCTCTACTATGATAGATTACTGCTATACAGTTTCAATCCACGCACCCGCGTGGGGTGCGACCACAATACAGTGCCATCTATGTGTCTCTTAAAAGGTTTCAATCCACGCACCCGCGTGGGGTGCGACGCCAACGCCTGATAACCTTAATCTACTAGCCAATGTTTCAATCCACGCACCCGCGTGGGGTGCGACAGTAGTGTCGATAGTCAAGCGGTTAGCGCACCAGTTTCAATCCACGCACCCGCGTGGGGTGCGACAACGCGATAGTGTGTAAGGAATAGCCATTTTCTGTTTCAATCCACGCACCCGCGTGGGGTGCGACAGCTTATGCTCAACCAATTGAATTTAATAGTGAATAAACCTATTAATTGCGAACCAGTTAAATCATCTGCCAAAAGCATTATAAATCATTCATCTAATTATAAAAAATAACCAATAATCAATACGTTAAAGTTAAGCCAAGACTTTGATGTTTTTATGTTAGCTTTAGGTTCGCATTACAGTAATAACAAACCGTTTAAATCCAACACGGCTTTAGCACCTATGTGTTCAACTCGCCGCTCCCAATTGTTACCTAAATAGTAAAATCTTAGGCTATCTACCGATTCATCAATTATGGAGATTAACTCATTTTTTAATTTCGTCCATTGCGCCATATCAACTTCTATTTCAAAAACCGAGTATTGAACGCGCTGTCCATAGACTTGACATAATTTGGATATTTTACGCAAACGGGTTGCTCCTCCTGTGTCATTTTTAAAATTGACATCGTAAGTCAATAAAATCATCATGTTAAGTATTCCCTATTTCCACAAAAACGGCACATAGCTATCACAATCACCGCGTAAAAATCGTGCTAATACTTGGGCTTGTAGCCAAGGCAGTAAACCAATGGGTACGGTTTCTTCAAACCACGGATGTAGTAGGGTGTCTTGTTTTCTGTCTTGCCATGCTGCTAAGAGTGTTTTACGGGCATTATCTTTTAAAACGACTGCACCACTGGGTAAGGTTTCAAAATCTTTGATGACTAGCTGTTTTTTGTTGATGAGTGATAAGACGAAACGGTCAACCATGGGTCTAAATTCTTCGACTAAATCGAGTGCTAATGAGGATCTGCCACTGCGTAGTTGGTGTAAAAATCCACTGGATGGATCAAGTCCTGTGGTTTCTAACGCGCTGCGGCAATCATGTGTTAGTAAGGTGTAGCAGAATGAGAGTAAGGCGTTGACAGGGTCGGTTGGTGGTTTACGTCTTCGAGCGTCGAATTCAAAATTAGGCTGGCGTATCAAATGTTTAAATACGCCAAAGTATTCGGTCGCCGCTTTGCCTTCGTAGCCCATTAGTGTGTCTATGCTGTCACAGGTTGGTAGGTGTGCTATATAGCGCGTTATTTGTTTTTCAGCGGCTTGCAATTGGTCAACTGCGCTGTCATCGCCGTGATCGCGGATATATCGCCTAAGCACATAGCGTTGGTTATACAATTTTCCCGTCAACATGGTTTGAGCAATCGCTACACTTTTTCCTACGTCATGTCCTGTTAGGTGTTGGGTACGGCGTAATAGTACATTGCCACTCACAGGGCCTTCTACTCTAGCGAGGTATTTGCCATACAGATTTAAAAAGGTAATGGTGATGCCGTTTTCTGCACAATGCGCCATTAGGTAAGGCGAAATGGTGACTTGTCCGAAACACACTAGTCCTTGTAATTTATGGATGGGTACGCGACCTATCGTTTCCTTATCCACTTTTAAGACCAGATTGTCGTTATCTTTATGTACCCATGAATCTTGAGTTTGAATATAAATGACGTTGCGTAATGGGCGCATTTTAGTTCTCTGTTAATTGGTTAGCTAACCATGTCGCCGCTGATTTGCTAAAACCGTTAGGATGACATTGGTCAATGAGTGAGCAGGCTTTACATTTTTTAGCTTGATACTGTGCTTTGGGAGTGATTTTGGTTTGCACAATAGTACGGCAGGCTAAGATGGTTTTCAGGGTTAAATCACGCAATTCTGCATCAAAAATCACAGGATGCCGTCGGCGAATTTCGCCATAAAATAACGCGCCTTCTGGCACTGCTACACCGTGCATTTCTTCCAAGCAAAGTGCTTGAGCGCAGAGTTGGACTTCATCAGCACGGTGGGTTTTGGGTTTGCCGCGTTTGTATTCAATCGGATAGGGTATTTCTGTTTTATCCGCTTGTTTGTGATATTCCACTACATCGGCAATGCCTTCAATACCCAGTTTTTCATTTGCCAAACGTAACGCCCACGCGGTGCGAATTGCCCCACGTTTTTGTTGGTCGGGTTGATTTACCCGTTGGTGTAACACTTGCCCTTCTGCTGTCCATTGGTTTTCTGTCCAGATGTCTTCGAGTTCTATGAGGGCGAATTGTCTTGGGCAGAATAGATAATGCTGTAGACGTGAGAGAAAAATAGGCTCAAACGTTTGCATAATCTATGATTTCAACGCCGTTGATTGATACATTTTCAGGATTAATTTCAACGTTGTAGTCACTAAAATGGCGGGCTGGAATGTCTGGGTTTTTAGCTGTCACTTTGATTAGGTCAAACAGTTTATGCGCTGGCGCACTGCCCAATTTATCCGCGTGTTTGAAGATGATGAGTTTTTGGCTTGCCATCTCGCCGCGTGCCGCAGAATGGTCGTGTTCAAACATTTCAGCCAATGATTTCCATAACAACTCTAAATCTTCTTCACTAAAACCTGTTTTTTCAGCCAATGCCGCTGAAATAAAGCCGTGAACACGGTATAAGCCGTAAGGAATGATGTGTTTGCGTCCCATCGTGCGTTCTTTTTCAACGTCTTTTTCGTTGGTAACTGCCATGCGGGTGATGGAAATTTCTTGTGGAAACACAGGGTCAATGGAACGTGCGAATGCGATTTGAACCGCGCCTCGTACTGTACCTGTATTGACTTCGGTACTCATTACTGCGCCAAAAGTGCGGACATCAAAAAAATGGTCACACATAAATTGGGTTAAGGCTTTGGCTTTTTCCGCTTCTTTGGGTAGCTTTTTTGACTCAGATTTTATGTCTAGTGCTGTGTAAGCCTTTTTGTTCTGGTCATTTAACACGGCTTTTTCCTGCATATAAATCGCATAACCTGCATTGTCGCCTTGTGTCAGCTCGACATAATTGCGAATTTTGCGTTTTAAACACACATCAGTGACTAAGCCTTGATTAGTTTCAGGGTCTAGGCGCGGCATATTGCCTGCATCGGGGTCGCCATTAGGATTGCCGTCTTTAATGTCAAACAATAAAACGAATTCGTAGCGGTTGTTGAGTGCGGTCATGGTGTGGTTTCCTTAAATTAAAAAGCAATTATGCTTGTACGTCGATATTTTGTGCTGAGACCTCGGTATTTTCAGCGGCAGGATTGTCAATTTCTTCACCCGTTTTTGTTTTGATTTTTGGAGTCCATTTTTGATGATAATAGCCAATTACAAAACGTCCTTGGTCTTGCAAATTCAAATTTTTAGGGTAAGAAGTTTTTTCCATTCCAACTGTAATTTGCCCGATTTGCTTGTCAAAAAAATTAGCCAATTCTTGCCCTGTACGATTACTTTTTTCGAGTGGTTTAGGGTCTTTTCTAATTTTGGCAAGATGATTCATCATGTTACGCTCCAACATTGGAAAAACCAGTGCAGGTGTCGCGGATGCTGCGCCCCAATAACGGTCACGAATTGTGGCATTCACACTTTTTCCTAATGCCACTTCTTGAATGCTTTCAATGATTGCAAACAACCGCCCCATCAAGTAAGCGGGATTTTTTTCTTCAATATCTAAACTCATGGGTATCTCCTGAGTGTTTTTTTTGTTTAAACGCATTTCACGGTTAATCACCGCTTTACATAAAGCTGCACGGGTAAAATTAACTTCACCATCAAGGCGCATCCGCATTAACACCTGTGATAACACACTTTGTGGATAGAATTGTCCAGTAAAGACAGCGCGAGCTAAATTGCCAGCTAATTGAGGGGAAATTTTTTCATAGTCTGTTTCCTTTTTATCGTTCTTGTTATAAATCGGTGCGGTGGCATAAGCAAGATGGCGTATTTGAGGTAAGCCATTCTTGGGCTGAGGTTCAAGGGATAAATCAAGGTAATGTTGCCCGATATTCCGTACCATTTCGTCAAGCGTAGTGGCATACCAAAAGCGAATCGCAAGACGGGCGGCATTCGGTGAAATACCTAGCACATAAAATTTAGTAGCGGGGTTAAGGTCGGGGCGTAATTCTTTAGAATTTAAAGGGATGCCCTGTGCTACTTGCTGTAATATCGTGGCTAAACTTTGGGTTTCTTGTCCATCAGTGGAACTGGCTGTTTCTTCGGAATTAGGATTAATTAGATTACCTAAAAAATCTTCTTCTGCTTCTACAGCAGTTTGTTTATTAGCGGATTCTGCCCAAAAAACCGTTATAGCATCACCGATTTTTAAACGTTGTTTGTTATTTTCGCCTCTGCGCAATAGATGATTTAGCGCGGTTACATATTTAAAAGCCGCGTCTGTACCAACGCTGGAGTTTTTTCCCTTTTTCAATCCGTAAGATTCAAACGCATCTTTGTTAAACGAAACCAGTAACGCCCCAGAAGATTGGGCGTTATCTACGCCTTTAATAGGATTATGCAAATCTGCTATTTTTGTTTGACTTCCATCAATCAAACATTGTCCGTCTGAAAGCCCACTCAGATACTGTTCAAGTATGCTGTTCCATTGTTGTTTAAATTCGTTACAGTCGTGGACATATTGCTTGCCTAAACTATTAACTCTAAAAACAATATTGCTGTCTAAAAAATCTTTTTTATTACATTCAGCTTCGTAGTCTTGTTTATGTTCATTCCAAAAAGTGGGGAATTTTTGTAGCACTTGCAAGGCTTTAGAATTTGTTGCATCAAACGCTTGTACGTTTTTCCAAAAGTCCTGATATTTTTCATCTAATTTATTTAGTTTTTCAGAAACACCTAAAACGTAAGCGGTGTTATCCCAAATATAATTGGCTTTTACGCCTGAGGTTCTGCCTTCTGGATAAACGGGAACAATTAAAGATGCGAGTGTGTAGGTGACTTTTTGGGTTTTAGGGTGAATATGTTTTGTCTTTTCTACAGGTTGAATTTCAAGAATCGAACCATCATCCTTCAAAACGATGCAATAACTTATTTTTTCCCAACTCCACCCGTAAGCAGGAAGTACATTGTCTTGCTTGGCAAGCCGTTCATAATAATTAACCAAGGCTTGAAGAATCATACTAATACCTCTGAGGGTGCAGGTATATTGATAATGCCATTTGTCATGCTGGCACGAAAAAAATGCGGGGTCATGCCGTTTTTAAAATCAATATCCCATAACATCCAGCCTAAATCTTTTTCACCCTTTAGTTGTTCATGGCACTCTGGATTTTTATTCAGTTGTTCATGGCATTTTGGAATGTCGGCTTTATCTTCAATAAGTTCAAAATGAGCGGTAAATTCGCGTGTACCTAAATACGGCTGATAAAAACATTGTCCGTTTTTGGCTCTGCGCCTAAACATATCAATGTGCTTACCTTCGTTGTCGGATTCTTCGGCGTGTTCTGTAAGTTCAAAATGCGCTTCAATCACATAACAAACGTTTTTTAAAATCACCGAAGCGCGTTGTTGCCGATTATCGCCGTCATCAACATAAAAAATCAGTTCACGCAAATCACCTTTTTTCATCGCTGAAGTCACACTGCTCTGTTTTGTCATACTTGACACTTCATTACGGCGGATGTTTTCAAAACGAATGGGTTGTAAAACATGAATGCGGTCGATAATCCACCGAATCGCAGGTTTCCAATGAATCGCCTCCACAATGCCGCGTGCGGCGGAAGGTGTCATCACATCGTAAGAAACGCGCTCTACTTTCATTTCAGGTCGGGTAAAACAAGCATTATCGCCCCATACCTTTAAAATAATGCCTTTACTCATTTTGTCTCCTGTTGTTTCAATCCACATCACCGATGTTTAGTCGGTGATGACTTTCTTTAAAAAATAAACATCGTTTCAACCCACGCACCTCATGAAAGTGCGACATTCATCAATGTATTAGATTAATGAAAATATTTCAGTGCCGCGAATGCAACACCAGCAATAGCTATAAGTTCAGTCCTTGGAAAATCTCCATAAAACAAAATCTTATAATTATTTTTTTGTTTCGTAATGCTAAATAAAACGTTCTTCATGGTTTCCCTTGCGTAGTGCTGTTAGGAAAATTCAATATAGCATAAAATATAAATCTTCTATGTATATTTATTAAAAAATTTTTACAGGCAGCATTTATCACCACTTATCAACAACGGATTTGCTAATGGGTTAAATCCAATGTTTTTTTCGTACATATTGTCACTCTCTAACACTAAAAATTGCTCTCCAAAGCGTTGTGGCTGCACATATTTCAACGCACCTAGTGTTGGAGCGATTAACTGTCTTGTTAAATGTTGTGGCATGGAAATCGTATAAACTTGTAGTTTTCGAGCTAACTCACCAACACTTTCCCATTCAGGTAAGTTTTTTAATTGTTCAATAGCATCTCTAGCCGTATCGTCATAAGGCACAATCACGGTGTCCATAACGGTGTTAATTATTTTGAATTTTTGCGCTATCCAATCAAACGGCAAGCTGTGAATTTTGCTTTTTTTGAGTTCTTCTAAAATACTGTGTTCATCTAATTGGCTGTTTTGACCTATTTCTTTTTGCCAATAAACGCGAGAGAAATACTCCTTAATTGCTGATAACCCTAGCAAATCATCCTTAAATTCAGCTATATCCATGACCTCTTTCATTTTACTGGCATAGGTTTTTAGTTCATCTGGCTGCTTATGCTCTGTTGCGGTAAAAATCCAAACGTGACTGTCTTCTTTTTTATTTTTACCTTCACGATTACAACGCCCTGCGGCTTGTGCAATCGAATCTAAACCTGCGTCAGAACGCATGACACACGGAAAATCGACATCCACGCCAGCCTCAATTAAAGAAGTTGAAACAACCCTGCAAGGTTTGCCTGCCTTCAATGTCTCACAAATTATTTTTAAAACGGCTTTACGATGCACCGCACACATATAGGTTGATAAATGAAATGAACCTTCCAAGTCAGCTATGCCTTCGTATAATCGCTGTGCTTGTTTTTTGGTATTGACGATGCACAGTATTTGTTTATCAGTATGCAGACGTTTAATCACCGCTACATCTTTTAGTTTCAGATATTCACTCAACGCAGCATCTTCTAATTTTAGACACTGAATTACTGCTACATCATCTAATTCACCAATATGTGACACAGAAACACGCTGAAAATCTTTGTAAAGTTGTTGCGGATTAATACCGTCCTTGCTATCCGATTGGGCTAATTCGCGGACATTTTGAAAACCGCCTTTGAAGCCGTCTTCCTTTTCTAGCAAAGCAGGTTGTGTCGCGGTACATAACACTATCGAACAACCATAGTTTTTTGCCAATTCATCAATCGCCGCCATACAAGGGCGTAATAAATCTAAAGGCAAGGTTTGCGCTTCATCTAAAATAATGATGCTATTGGCAATGCGGTGTAATTTGCGACAATCGCTAGGACGATTAGAAAATAACGATTCCATAAATTGAACCGCCGTTGTGATAATAATCGGCGCGTCCCAATTCTCCATTGCCATGTTGAGCTTGGTTCTGCTGTCAGGATTTTTAATATCAACATCATTAAATGCACTGTGATGTTCAATGATTGCGTGCTGATAAAACGTAACATGGAAAATAGAAAACTTAAATTCAGATAGTTCGATGACAGTGCATTGATATTTTTCACCAAACTGCTTACGAAAAACCTCAGCGTTTTGTTCAATAATGCTGGTGAACGGAATGACATAAATAATGCGCCGTTTTTGTTTAGCTTCAGCGTGGTCAAGGGCGAATGCCATTGAAGTCAACGTTTTTCCGCCGCCTGTTGGTACAGTTAAACTGAACAAACCCGCTTCAAGTGTTTTCGCATTGTGTCGCACAGTGGATAAAATGGCACTACGTTTTTGGTTTATATCGCTGTCATTTTGCTGGAAAGCATTGAGCGACTGGTCAAATTGGATTTTTAATTCTGTAAGACTTGGATAATCCCCGCGTGCTGACAACGGCTTGTTTTCTGCAAGTTGGCAAAATTTTTCAGTATCCAAGCGATCGGCATCTATCAAACACGAAAAAATCATGCGTGATAAAAAAGCTACTTGAAAATAATTTTTGATTTCTAAAGGCGGAGTGGGTAGTTTTTGAGGTAACAACGGTGCAATTTCAGTTTGCCACGTTGTTTTTAACAAAGGTAAATCGGGCTTTTCAAGCCGTTTTTTTAACTCGTTGAGTTTTTTGTCATCACGATATTCACCATTGGCAAGCCCCGCATGATGCCCTGCTATGGCATAAGCCACGAAATAGCCGCCATCCCTGTATTTCTCCAATGCGATTTTTGCACCATGAGTAGCGTGGTCAACTCGTGGATGTCTGCCTTCAAGCCGCATTTGAAACTCTACGGTATATTTACCTAAATCATGCAGTAAACCAGCTACTTTGCCATATTCAGCACAATTGAAAGCATCAGCAAAACCCTCGGCTAGTCCTCCAACATTTTCAAGGTGTATGTTTAAACGTTGCCAGTCATTTTTATCATTTAGTTTTGTCGAGTGTGCATAAAAAAATTTATCGATTTCATTATTTGTACTTATGGGGTTTTTACTCATAATTCCATTCTGAATAAATGTTATAAAAACCCGCCGTATAGCGGGTTATGAAATGTAGAAGAATCGCTAATGTCATCGCTTATCTAATTAGAATAACCTCAACCGACTAACTGAGACCAAACTGTATCAGCAGTTAATAACGATAAACCATAGCGTTGAGTTTGCGGAATAAAGTTAGCAGCATACAGTGCGTGAGTTTGGGTAAAAGGAATCACCTCAATGGCAGTGCGTTCTAATTGTTGTAATAACGGCTGTGGATCAACACCATCTCGGCACATACGCCATGCTACTTCGCATGAATTCACGGTAGAAATACAAGCGTCCTCGATGTATTGCGCAACGATTTCATGACCAGATTCTTCAAACAAATAGGCAAGCAATGCCGAAGCGTCTAAAACAATCATTCGTTTTTCGCCTCAAGTCTACGTTCCTGTAGTAACTGCTCAACCTGAGGTTGCCGCGTTTTGCCTTGATAAAGTTGCGCTATAACTTGCTGCAAACTGGCGGCAGGTTGTTTGTCATGTAAACAAACCGTGGTTAAAATACGGCACACTTCAGCCTCGACACTTAGTCCATCTTGAGCTGCTAATGCGCATAAGGCGTTATGTACAGGGTCTGGGATGTTTTGAATGGTTAAAGTTGGCATGGTGTTATTGTCCGTTCTGATACGTTAGGTTTTATTGTCATGATTAAATCCCACTTTACTGTTTCAACAGCTTTGCACAGCGGCTTTAAATTCCGTCTCCCTCCAAAAGCATCTCGCTCTTCTCATAAGAGACTCTAGCCAGTCGAGGGTACTCATAGATACATTTATCAATGTACGCTTATCTATTTACCAAGTAAATTCGTTCAGCGTCTATTAATGTTCAGAGGAATACTATAAAGTCGAAGTAGAAAACCAATTACATTTATCTTGAAGGACTATCGCCATGAAAAAAATACTTTTGTTAATAGCAGCTATCGTGCTGTTTTCACCGTTGTGTTATGCGGATGATGATGACTATAGAGAACGCGGTAATGGTTGGAGGCATCGTGAGCATGAGCATCACCACCGCCAGTATTACCAACAACCAGAAGGTCGCTATTATCAGCAACCATCATTTGGTTATTATCAGCAGCAACCAGCGGTTAATTACTACCAACAGCCACCCGTTCGTTATTATCAACAACCGCCTGTTATTTATCAGCAACAGCCTGTTTATTCTCAACCTGTGCAGTATCCGTCTAATGAATTGCGCTTACATTGGTAACGCTCACTCAAGCTTCACCACGCCTCTAAAAGACGACCTCTTTAAACAGGGCATTGGCTGTTAGAACCTGCATTTTGCTGAGTTGCTTGGATTCAATCTGCCGCTGTTCCTGTCCAGAATCGATAATCAGGTATTCGCGCTTTTCAGCAGTCGTCAGCACATCGAGTGCTTTGCCCTCAATGATTTGCTGATCCTTTAAGGTCAGTTTTACCCGATAGCCATACAGACAGGCGATTTCAAGATAATCGTGAAGTTCACAGTTTATGGTGCATTGGCTCATAACTTAATAGACACTCGAAAACGTCCTATTTTTCCTGTCTAATAAATCGGTTTTTGCTATATAGCTAACAGCCAATAAAATGATTAAAAACCGTTCATGGTGAGCCTGTCGAACCACATTCACACTTCGACAAGCTCAGTACGAACGGTTAGGATTTGCCCAAAAACTGAAATAATATATTTTATCGAGAAGGCGGTTAAATACATTCTTGCTGTCTCCGCCCGCATCGTCACCACTGACCGTCTGCGCTACCGCTTGCCTGTCCGTGGCAACGGTGCGGGCTTACTTTCCTGCCACTGTTTGACCTAGGGCAAAACGGAAGCCGAAGTAGTAGCTGCGATCATCAGGCGTGAGGTTGCGACGGTAAGCAGAACGAGTGCCCCTCGCATTGCTGAACCAAGAACCGCCGCGCAACACCCGCGACGAGTTGGCATCATTTTTGCTAATACATTGTTTTTCGCTACCATCATAGTTTGCAACGTAGGCTGAACACGTCCATTCCCACACATTGCCCGCCATATCTGATAATCCCCACGCATTGGCTGGATAAGAACCCACTGTGACGGTATGTTGTTTATAATCACCTTTAGCACAGTTATTATAAGGGGTGTTACCATCATAATTTGCCTGTGTACTACTGAGACACGCGCCTGTATAAAATGGTGTTTTTGTACCCGCACGCGCCGCATATTCCCACTCGGCTTCAGTCGGTAAGCGATAACTTTTGCCTGTTTTTTGATTAAGCCAAGTAATGTATGCCATTGCATCATTCCAGCTCACACAAACCACGGGATGTTCATCGGTTTGGGTAAAGCCCACATTGCGCCAGTTATACTTTTTATCTTTCTTCCAATCTGTCCCTGTCCAAGCATAACAGCCATCGCCAGTTTCGGCTTCGGTTTGATAATGGGTTGCCGACACAAACGCATTAAATTGACCTTTAGTCACTTCAGTTTGACCCAGTTGAAAATCATCCACGCAAACTTCGTGCTGCTGTTCATCATCCTGTCGTTCCGCTTCTGTTTTAGGACTGCCCATTTGAAAACAGTCGCCTTTTAAACTAACCATAGTAAAGTTGATTTTTTCAGTCACCATTTCAGTCGTAACTTTTGGCTCAGTGTTGAAATAACTTGTTATCAGCATAAAACCAGCAATCATTAAAACCACAACAGCCAAGCCAAGCAAATAGCCGTTTTTACGACTGACCACAAAACTCTCAGGAGCTTTCACCGACAACTTGCCTTGCAAAAACGACTGAAACACAAAATCCTTTAACTCATCACCCTTAGATACTCGCCGCGTCCAAAGCTTAACAATCCGCTTTGCCCAATGCAAAACTTCGCCTTCTTTTGCCACGTCCAGATTAAAACTTTTACCTTCTTGTTCTGCTGACGCATTCAACAATAATTGATAAATCACCGCGCGAATCTTGTTATCTTGCTCAACTGACAAGTCTGCCAACAACAGCCAGCGCAACCAGTCTGGCATAAAGCCATGCCGAAACCAAGGCAAGCGCAACAAGCGAATAAACAGCGATTGCTCAAAATTTTCCTCACCCAATAAGGCATAACCCAAATGCAGCGTTAGTTGACTCTCCAATTGTGGATATGCCGCACACGCCGCCAGCCAGAAAAAACCATCCGCGCCTAAATAGCTTTTTAACTCCTGCAATAAGCGGGTGACCAGTTCTTCATTCGGACGATGCCGCTCTAAAAACCGCTGCGCCCGCCGTCGTACCAACACTGGAAAAACAAACCCTCCTGCGGTATTTTCCTCAGTGCCTACAAAATCAACCGCCTCGCGCTCTTCATCAAAATGCTGCAATAAGGTCTCAAAGCCCTTATCATCCCAAGGCAACACCACAAAACCTGCCTCATGCAACATGGCTTCCCGCACCCCAAACGCCTGCAAGCTGGTAAAAGTAAACAAAACTGGCTGCTGAGAATGGGCAAATTTACTCGCCCATTGATTGAGCTGCCCAGTGCTTGGGTCAATAAAATGCCCGCTGTCCGAAAAAACCAGTAAGCGGTGACTCGGATAATTAGCTAACAAGCCATCCAACGCTTGTGGGCGGGTTTCGCCTTGCCGATAACAGCGGCGCGGGTCTTCATCAAAATAAAAACACTCAATAAACAAGCCAATGGCGAGCAGTTGCTGAATTAAATCATTGACGGAAGCCGCCAATTGATCTTTAAAACTGCTGCGGTCAATCAACACCAAATATTCAGGCACAGCCCGCAAAGTCTGATAACACGGCGTGAAAATGCCCGCTTTTGCCAACGTTTGCTTGATAGTAGGCTGCGGGTCTAAATAGTTTGAGGCGATATGGCGATGTTTATGTAATTGCTGGGCGGTAAAGGTAAAATCCAGCAAGGCAAACAACGGACGCGGTTTATTGAGGAAAAAACTTTTTAATTGTGGCGGTGACGACACGCTGTGACGGGTTAAAAAACGATGTGTTTGCAGATATAGCCAACCCCACCAGCAAGCGATGATAGTTAGCAGCATTGTTAAAGCAAAACCGACAAACTCGCCATATTTTTTGAATTGTTCATTAGGATTTTGCGCAATCTGTTTTTCAACTTTGGTTTCAATCGTTTCTGGAATAACGGCGAGAGGATTTTTGACGATTGTTTTTTTTGTGTTTTCGTTTTCAGGTTCAGGTGGCAATTCAATTGGGAAATAGCTAGCTATCTGCGTTTGAATCTGCTGTTGAATAGCCTCCTGAAATACAAAACTGCATAATCCCAACAGCAAAACGAAAACCAAGATAATTGGACGGTTCGCAAAAATAGCTGAAGCTATTTTACTCCAGCGAAATAGAGAGCGTTGGAGTCCAATAGCTTCAGCTATTGGCGGTTTTAAGTCAGAAGTTTGGTTATCATCGACAGGTAAATTTCCAAGCCAGAAAGAAAAACTGCGCGGGAAATCCTGTTGTTCTTTTTCACAGCAACACAATAGCGGCATGAGTAGCTGGCTTAATTGATTGGCATCAGTGGGTAATTGCTGCTGTGCCGCCAACGTATTCAGCAATTGATGCGCTAAAACATAATGCGTAGTGCTGATGTTATAACCTGAATTTTTCAGCGTGGTGATAAATTCATTCAGGTTATTAACAATCAGCTCATGGTGGGATGGCGTTAAAACGGGCATAGCTTTACGCTTTACTGGCGTTTTTTTCTTTTACCCACTTTTCTATCACCGCTTTTGCTTTCACCCTGTCTTCTTCCTGCTTTGCCAAACAACTCAAGGCAGTTTTTAACAACATTTCTTCGGTTAATTCCGCTTTTTTTTCAGCGTCAGGAAATATCTTCAGCAAGGTGGTCAACCAGTTTAACAATTCAGCGGTCGCTGGTTTTTTGCGTAAACCTGCGGCTCTTAACTCATAGAAAAAATCCAACGCTAAATCTAAAAACTTTGCTTTATTAAGCTGGTATTTGTTCAACTGGCTGCTAACAATTTCTGCCAAGCGGTCTTTCTCAGGAAACGGAATGTGATAAAAAATACAGCGACGCAAAAACGCATCGGGCAAATGTTTTTCAGTGTTACTGGTCAAAATTAAAATCGGGCGCAATCTCGAATCCGCTTTGACTTCCCTGTTTTGTAATTCAGTAATCCGAAAAGACATTTCTTCAACTTCATTCAAAATGTCGTTCGGAAAATCACGCGGGGCTTTGTCAATTTCATCAATCAACACCACTGACCGCTTAGGCACATCGAACAGTTGATTAAAACTGCTGTTTACGATGTCTTGAATTTCATTGACAGGATTTGCGCGTAAAATAGCCAATCCCAAGGCATGATAAGTAATGTAATCCTGACTTTTTTTAGAGCCTTGATTGGTTTGCGCGGCGTAAAAATGCCCTAAATAATCGTAGATATAAAACAAATCTTTGGCGGTACTGTTGGATTTTGTTTCAAATTTTAACGGCTTTGCTAAACCTAATTTGTGGGCGATGTTATAGGCTAATTGGGTTTTTCCCGTGCCTGGTTCGCCCGTTAATAACAACGGTTTTCCCAAAATCAAAGCGACATTAACCGCATTCACCAAGCCGTCATCGGGTAAATAATGTGCTGGGTCAATCTGGTCTTGATAGTCGGAAACAGGTAATTCAACTTCTGAAATAGGCGAAAGAGCGGGTTCTTTGGTGTAATACGGATAAGACATGATAATTTCCTAAGCTGGTTATTTGACTGCTTCGTACATTTCTTCTAATTTTAAAGCCAGTGATTCCATAGAAATTTTTTTGTTAGATGTAAAAAGGTTTTTAATTAGAGGATGCAACTTTTCGTAAGATTGATATGCGTAAGTTCGCGCCCAATCTTCAACCTGCTTCTGTTCAATTGGTGTTAATTCTGACAATACCACACCAGACAGATTGAATTTAGTAAAATCCAATTGTTGATTCAGATAGTTGCTAATCATTTTATTAATTTTGTTAGTGCCAGAAAACAGACCAAAAACAGAATTGACATTGGTATAGTTGAACGAAAAGCAGACCAATAACAAATGACGCTGTTCAGTTGAAGAAGACCATTTTTTCCAAAAGTTAAGAAAAAAATCAATACTTTGAATGCCCTTGTTGTGCAAACAGTCATCACTACTCATCGCTACACAAAGTAAAACTGGACAGTTTTGCTGTGCAATCACTTGTGCAATTTCATCAGGTTCAGCAAAATACCCTACAACCACTTCGCCTAAACTTGCCCACATTTTTTCATGTAATTCTTCTTCATTTTTAAAACTATCACAGCTAAAAATGTAACGCTTAATACCTTGCTGAACTTGTTTTGGGATAGCTTTCTTCAAGCTACAGAAATGGATGCGTTTGATAAATCCCTCGCTACATTCTTCTTGTTTTCCGTGAATAACACAGATAAAAGGAGATTGCACCGCTTGATAAACTTTGACTTCTTTACACAACTCCAATTCTTGATCCACACGATTCGCAAGGTAAGGTATTAAATCTCCTTCCTCAAATAACGGGGCGGTTTTATTTTCTGCTGACTTTTTTTCACCTACTAAGTCTGCAAATTTCTGTTCTTTTTCGAGTAGATAGGGAATAGATACAGCAAAAAAATAACTATCTAATGTTTCATATTTGTCTGTAATAACAGCAATTAATTGATTGTCTGCAAAAACAGGCGCACCAGAAAGACCTCCCCAGCCATTTTCGGATTTAAACAAGTTTTTATCGAGATTAACTGTAGTATGTAACTCAAAAATGCTTTCGTTTTTCATGCCTTGAAGATTAACCGCAAAACCAAGCTGCTCTCGCTGAAAATCTGCTACTTTTCCTGCTTTTGGAAAACCTCGTGTTTTCCATTGTGTATCTGATAATGAATTTACAGTCGCTAATTTCACCATAGGTGGTACAGGTTGAAGTATTTTAGGGCAACAAATAACCGCTACATCAAGCTGTTCATTACCTTGAAACATAATATCTTCACTTTTAAAAGATATTGCGTTATCAAAATCATAAATATAGTTTTCGCCTTGTTTTTTGAGTTTTCCATCATTGTCTCTTTCAGGAAAAACTAATTTAAGTTCAGAACTTACACCCTTATTTGAAAATACAACGTGCCTAGCCGTTAAAATCAATTTATCGTTGATTAAATAGCCAGTACCTATACACAAAACACCATCAGTATCTTTTGAATAAATTTGCACTATCCATTGAGCATCTAACATGATCTCAACTCTTTAATCAGGCTTTGTCTTTTATTTTTAATCCGCGAGTCGTTTTTGTACCGTCTGCATTTTCAATAATCTCAACGGCTTCCAAACTCAGCTTAATTTTTTGTTTTGACGCATTTTGATATTTACCGCCTGCATTTGCATCCACTACCAAGAATTTCACACCCAATTTTCCATCAGCCTCTTTTGTCACCACCGTTTCTAATTCAACCTCCACATTGTTGACATTAAAGCGGATACTTTCACCGTCGCCTTCTTGCTGTGCTTTGATGAGTTCTTTGCGTAATCCTGTAATGACATCGGCGAGTTCGAGGGTTGTATTATCTGTCATGTTCTTGCTCCAGTTAGAAGTGATAAGTTTTTGTTTAAATATGGCTAGTGTGTGAATGATAAACCAATAACAAATAGCTTGCTCATAACTCTTACCGAATGCTGAGTCGAACCCATTATAGTGTTAATATTCGACAAACTGTTCCGCCAACTCATAGCCCCTTAAGAGAATTTCAATCTATGCAATCTGTTTTTTTCTATGCACTCATCCCCTTTGTCACTTTCATCCTCGGCGGAATCGTTGCAAAAATCCGACAACCCTCAAATACATGGCGATCTGTCATCCAGCATTTTACTTCTGGGGTGGTTTTTGCGGTAGTCGCGGTGGATTTATTGCCAGGCATTAGCAAAAGTCATGAACCTTATGAGGTTGCTATTGGATTTAGCTGTGGGGTACTTCTTATGCTCCTTATTCGTGCTTATGCAGAGAAAGTAGAAGCTAATCAGCATCAACAGGAACAGGTTAAAATGCCTATCGCTATGCTTGGGGCGGTGGGGGTAGATGTGATTGTAGACGGCTTTTTAATCGGGGTGAGTTTTGCGGCTAATGAACAAACGGGGCAGTTTTTAACGATTGCTTTAGGCTTGGAAATGTTTTCCTTAGGACTGGCATTATCAGTTAGCTTGAGTCTAACGAAACTCCGTCAGATGACCAGCATCCTGATTATTATGCTGTTAGCCGCTATTGTGGTACTCAGTGCGGTGTTGAGTCATTTACTCATACAATTTATTCCAAGCAGTAGCATTCCGTTATTACTGGCATTCGGCTTAGCCTCATTACTTTATCTGGTCACAGAAGAGTTACTACACGAAGCCCATCAGTTACCCGATAATGCTTATATTACGGCAACGTTTTTTATCGGTTTTCTGCTGTTCTTAATCCTGTCAATGCTACATGGATAAACGCCAAAACTGTCATTCAATGATTTTGCACTGTTAAAAAGTCTGTCCATTACCCACAAATACTACTCCAATTTAACCTCATACGCTTGGGAAGTGGCATTGATAGCTTCTGCAAAGTCACGGAGGCGTTGTATAACCCACGCCACAAGGCTTCCACGCCTGGGTTGCCATCATTTTTACGCGCTAAGAAGCCACCGAAGCGGGCGACGATTAAAATCATGTCGCCTAACGTAGGTGGATTAGGCGGCAAAGGCTTTTTTTGACTGACAATCCATGCAGCCTGCCATTCTTCTTGAGCAAAAACCACATCACAGGGCAGCTCAGGCACATCGCGCCCTAAGGTCATGAGCATTAACACTCGCCACGCAATAATCAGGTAGATGACGATGGCTTTTTCTAAGCGTTCCTTGGTACTGAGTTGCAATTCTTCCACTTTACAACCCGTTTTAAGGGTTCTAAAAAATAGCTCAATCAGCCATCGACGACGATACCATTCAATGCGCAACACCGCATCGCGTAAGGTGGCGAGGGTCTCATCGGTGAGTAGCCGCCATTCAATGGGGGGTTCGTTTTCAGGGGGATGTTCTTCCCGCGCCAACAACGCGGTGACGGTTAGCTCAGGGTAGTGCTGGGTGGCAGGAAGCGTTATTCTTTCCCTGCGTAACGTCAACTCGACTGGACGTGCCTGACGCGTTGCTGTGCGGGCTAAGGTGAACTGTACCGTGCCAAGCACCTCGGCAACACTCAACCGATCCCACAGCTTACCATCCCCCGTGACACGGTTATGTTTAGCACGAACCAGCCAATGAACAACATTTTCTTGCTGCTGTGCCGCCGTCATCAGATCCGTAATATCGCCTTCTCTATCCGTAACATAGACGATTTCAGTCCCGCTCAACTCAGTCTTGAGTTCGGCAACGCGCTGATAACCCTCCGTCCAACGGGTACTCTCCCTGATGTCTGGCTCTCCTTTTTCCTGCCTCGCCCACATCCACGCATCCAACACCCCTAACACCACCCCAGATTCACTCGCCGCCAACGTCGGATGACAATACATCCCGTGCCGATAATCCTGATTTAACCGACCCAGCCCTCGTGTACTGGGATGCCCCGTAAAATCTAACTCCGTCGTGTCTTGAATACACAGCACCCGTTCATACTGCGCCATCCGTGCCACCGTCTTCTCACGATGCGGTTCCAAGATCGCCGACCACTCAACCGCCTCGTTACTCAACAAACGATAACCCGCCTTCGTCGCCGCCCAACCCTCACAGCATTGCACAATACTCGCCCT
>CAIUVX010000081.1 GCA_903902705.1 uncultured Methylococcales bacterium | reverse complement strand
AGCTCTAATTAATATCAGCAAAAAATGGACGATGCCATTGCGTGATTGGAAACCCGCTTTAAATCGATTCTCCATTCAGTTTGAGGATAGAATGCCTCAGCAGTAATCAACCGCTATTTACACAAAATTCTGGATACCCTCTTTAAGGTTTTTTATGCAAATTAATATAAGGACGAACCATGACTTTACGAATCAACAAATCAAATCCTAAACCGTAAGTTTCTGTTCAAATGCACTAGCTAGTCCTATTACGACCTTAATCACAGGTTGTCCCCACTCTCGATGTTTATAAAATAATGGACGATTTATCAACTATTCCGACAGTAACTCATGTTATTCGGTAAGCATTCTATCTCAATAACCAAGATAATCAACTCATTATCTTTGATTTGCGCTATCAAGCGATAATTACCAACTCGATACCGCCACAAACCTTTTAAATCGCCCTGTAATGCTTTACCACTTAAACGCGGGTTAGGCATAGCAGGGAGTTCAACTTCTAAGAAATGCCATATTTTCGCGGCTTCTTTGCGGTCAATTTTGGCTAAAGATTTAATCGCTTTGTCTTGTACATTAATTGACCAAGTTGTCATACAGCTTCCTTGCATCGGCTAAAGAAAACACTTTAGCTTCACCGTTATTAATCTCTGCAATGGCTTGTTCAGCCAGTTGGATGTCGTGATAGTCTTCTAAATATTCCTCTACTACAGACGCTAACAGCTTATCAGCCGATTGATGCTGTTGTTCAGCTAGACGTTTAAAAGGCTGTTCTAAATGTTCGGGTAAGGTAATCATGACTTAGCCTATCTGTTTTTGTGAAAAACACGGCGATTCTACACGCCATTTTAGCGGCAATAGTTGCGGTTTATTGTGGTGATTTTTAGGAATGGGACTAAATTGGGGCAAAAACATAAATACGGTTTTTATGATTTTATAACCTATTGATTTTATTAAGCCGATGGGCGGAATCGAACCGCCGACCCACACATTACGAATGTGTTGCTCTACCGACTGAGCTACACCGGCAACGGATGGCATTATAAAGCCATTGAAATTCAAATACTATTCGATTTTAAATAACCGCATAAGCATTGGTATTTGTTGGCTATAATGCCTTGCATAATTTTTATAACTAATCGAGGAGCTAGACCGATGACTTTCATAGCAAATATAATCAATAAGACACCGCACTACGTTGAATCTCAACTAGAACGACTTAAAGCCACTGAGTATTATCAAAAATTGATGGATTTACCGCCATTAAAGCGTTGGGCTATTGTGGTGGGTTTATTTTTAGCCTCTCAGTTGCTGGTTTTTGGTAGTTTGTATTTGATTTTTGGCAAGATTGTTGTTATTGGTTTTTTTGCCAGTATTTTGGCGGGTTTAGCAACAGGCGTAGGCGCGTTACCTGCATTATTCTTTAAAAATATTTCTAATAATTTGTTCAATAGTATGTTGGGCGCGGCGGCTGGGGTAATGCTGGCGGCGACAGCTTTTTCTTTGTTAGTTCCTGGGATTGATTTTGGCAATGCAATCTGGCCTGGCAAAGGCATTTATGTAGTATCTTTTGGTATGTTAATCGGTGCGGCGTTTTTACATTATGCAGATAAACAGTTACCACATATTCATTTCGATTCTATTTCTGATACCCAATTGAATTCATTGAAGAAAGTTTGGTTGTTTGTTATCGCTATCACCATTCACAATTTTCCTGAAGGGATGTCAGTAGGGGTGAGTTTTGGCTCTGGGGAAATGAAAAATGGGGTGGTGTTGGCAATTGCGATTGCCTTGCAAAATATTCCTGAGGGTTTGGCGGTGGCGTTGCCATTAGTTGGTTTGGGTTATAACAAATGGCGAGCGGTGGGTATTGCGACGTTATCAGGTTTAGTTGAGCCAGTTGGCGGTTTGTTGGGTATTACCATGGTGACAGCATTTCAACCTATTTTGCCACTGGCAATGGGTTTTGCGGCGGGCGCGATGTTGTTTGTAATTAGTGAAGAGATTATTCCAGAAACCCATTCCAATGGACGTTCACGTTATGCGACTTTCGCGTTGATGCTGGGTTTTATCATTATGATGGTATTGGATAATATGCTGGGTTAATAATGGATAATTTACTGGGCTTTTTTTCTTCACTCAACATGGCTGATGGTTTGCAATCGTGGCATTCGCTGTTGAACGTTAGCAGTATTGGCGAATTATCGGCAACCTTGACAACCAGTTATGTGTTAATTATTGCCGCAGAAATGGGCGATAAAAGCCAATTAGTTTGTATGACGTTAGCGTCTAGGCATAAAGCAACGCCTGTTATTTTGGGTGCGATTGCTGCATTTGCGGTGTTAAATACCTTAGCGGTAGTGTTTGGTGTTGCGATTGCTAACTGGCTGCCTGAGTATGTGGTTGCGGCGATTGTGGCGGTGTTGTTTACCGTGTTTGGCATTCATTCTTTGCGAGTGCAAGAACCAGACGGTGATGAAGAGGTACAGGAAAAAAGTAATCACAGCGTATTTTTTACCACGTTTTTGCTGATTACCGTTGCTGAGTTTGGCGATAAAACCCAATTAGCGGTGGTTGCGTTAAGCAGTACTGCCGTACCGTTAGCGGTATGGTTAGGATCAACAGCGGCATTGGCATCAAGTTCGGCGTTAGGCGTATTGGCAGGGCGAACGATTTTAAAAAAGATGCCTTTAGTGTTGCTGCATAAAATCAGTGGCAGTATTTTTCTGGTACTGGCAATAATTGCGGCTTATCGTGCCTATACCAGCTATTTTCTGTGAGGGCGGTCAAGCATCTCATCAAATAATTAGACTCTGTATTTACCCCACCAAGTCAAACCATGCCAAGTTTATTGCATCATTTACTTTTTAAATCTGTCCAACAAGTGGCAGATAAAACTGCTATCGTGCATAAAAAAATGACGTGGAGTTACAGTCAGCTTGCCGCGCTAGTTCAGCTACAAGCGAAGGCGTTGTTGGGCAGTCAGTTAAAACCCCAACAACGCGTCGCAGTTTTTTTGCCTAAACAACTGGAAACAGTGAGTAGTATATTGGCGATTAGTTTGGCGGGTGGTGTGTTTGTGCCGATTAATCCTGTGCTAAAAGCCACACAAGTGGCTTATATTGTTAATGATTGCAATGTCAGTATTTTAATTACCTCAAACAATCGCTTGCAAAGTCTGTTGCCTGAATTGGCTAACTGCCCTGATTTACAGACCATCGTGTTGATAGAAAACGAGCCGCCGACTGTTAATATCCCCCAAACAATTTTAGGCTGGAATGATTTTTTACAACAAGCAACTAGCCAACAGCCAACACTGAATATTATCGATACCGATATGGCGGCAATTTTGTACACCTCAGGCAGTACGGGCAAACCCAAAGGCGTGGTGTTATCGCATCGTAATATAGTGACGGGGGCAAAAAGTGTTAGCGAGTATTTGCACATTACCGAAACGGATCGTCTACTTGCGGTGTTACCGTTTAGTTTTGATTACGGCTTAAATCAACTGCTGACAGCATTACTTAACGGCGCGTGTTGTGTGTTGTTAGAGTATTTATTACCGCGTGATGTGTTGATTGCCTTGGAGTCACAAAAAATTACAGGCTTAGCGTGTGTGCCGTCGCTTTGGGCGCAATTAGCTAAACTGGAATGGTCTGCTAGTATTAACGAGCATCTGCGCTATTTAACCAATTCGGGCGGCAAAATGCCCAAATCAGTATTAGCGGCTATTCGACAGCGTGTACCGAATGGACAATTTTTTTTAATGTACGGATTAACCGAGGCATTTCGCTCGACTTATTTGCCGCCTGAGCAATTGGATACTCGCCCTGATTCTATCGGTAAAGCCATACCCAATGCTGATATTTTAGTGGTGCGTGAGGATGGTTCGTTGTGTGCAGCGCATGAAGCAGGTGAATTAGTGCATCGTGGTTCGTTAGTGGCGATGGGCTATTGGAATGATCCGATTAAAACCGCTGAACGTTTTAAACCCGCGCCCAATCAGTTATCTAGCTTGCCATTGACAGAAATAGCGGTTTGGTCGGGTGATACGGTAACGATGGATGAAGATGGCTATTTATATTTTGTCGGACGTAAAGACGATATGATTAAAACCTCAGGCTATCGAGTGAGTCCAACCGAAATTGAAGAAGTGATTTATAGCTCTGGGCTAGTCAAAGAAGCGGCGGCTATCGGTATTGCTCATGATAGCTTAGGTCAAGCGGTGCTGGTGGTGATAAGCTTGCAACAGCCTGACGATTATGATGAAACACTATTAATAAAGCATTGTAAAACCTACCTGCCTAACTTTATGATACCTGCAAAAATAGTCGTGTTAGCCAGTTTACCCAAAAACCCCAACGGAAAAATAGACCGTAACGTGCTTACTCAACAATTTACCACTGTATTTCAATTATGAATCAGCTCAAAACCGTCCCACAACACGCGCCCATGCAGCAGTTTTCGGTGCGTCATAATAGTCTGGTCATCGGTGGCATGGAATTACCACGCCTTGTTAGCCGTGTAGGTAAAACGCCGTTTTATGTTTATGACCGACAAGTCATCATCGACCGTATAACTGAGTTACGCCAAAATATGCCCAGTGGCTTAAAAATTCACTACGCGCTAAAAGCCAATCCTATGCCAGCGGTAGTACAGCTCATGGCAGGATTAGTCGATGGTTTTGATGTCGCTTCGGCAGGGGAAATGAAAGTCTCGCTGGATACCCCCATGTCTGCCCAACATATTAGCATTACTGGACCAGGGAAATCATTTGCCGACTTAAGGCTAGCAATTGCGGCGGGTGTAACCATTAATGTGGAATCATTCAATGAGCTGGAAACCATTGCCCAATTATCGGCACAAATTGGTATCACCGCAGCGGTGGCAATTCGTATCAATCCCTCGTTTGAGCTAAAAAACTCAGGCATGAAAATGGGCGGTGGCGCGAAACCATTTGGCATTGATGAAGAACAACTACCCGCTGTGTTAAGACGAGTACACGCATTGCCATTGGATTTTCAAGGTTTTCATATCTATAGTGGCTCACAAAATCTCAAAGCTGAAGCCATTATCGATGCCCAACAACAAAGCATTGCCTTGGCGTTGCGCCTTGCCCAGTTCTGCCCTAAAGGCATCAAAAAACTCAATATTGGCGGAGGTTATGGTATTCCTTATTTTGTAGGTGAAGCCCACTTAAATATCCAGCAAATCGGTGACGCACTTGCCTTAGAGATGGAAAAACTCAAAGCGGCACAACCAGACACAGAAGTGATTATCGAATTAGGGCGTTATTTAGTGGGTGAAGCGGGAATTTATGTTTGCCAAGTGCTGGATAAAAAAATCTCGCGAGGACAAGTGTATTTGGTGGTTAATGGTGGTTTGCATCATCATTTAGCCGCATCAGGTAATTTTGGGCAAGTGATACGCAAAAATTATCCTGTCGCTATCGGTAATAAAATGTACGCTGAACAACAAGAAGTGGTCAACGTGGTAGGCTGCTTGTGTACGCCATTGGATATTATTGCCGATAAAATATTATTACCTGTCGCTGAAGTAGGTGATTTAGTGGTGGTTTATCAATCGGGCGCGTATGGCTTAACGGCTAGCCCCACAGCCTTTTTAAGTCAGCCCAGTGCGGAAGAAGTGTTGGTGTAAACTGGAAATCCATGTAAAGCTGTTCAACATAGCAAATAGTTCAAGCCATTTGCGATAACGAAGATTTGAAAGTCGGATTATTCAAGCATTTTATGAAAGTGGCAGGCATTAGCGAAACCGAACTGTAGTTGAGATTGACCTCAATTGTGGAATAATTTTATGTAAGATGCGATTTATGGGCTTCTATCGGGTTGACGCACCAAAAAAACAAGGTATTACGGAGCTTTTTCAATGAACACATCAGCAAACAACAAAGAATCGCGACTACTTGAGATTCAAGCCGCCCGCGCAGATATTATTTCTAATGCCCAGTTTGATAAGGCGTTCATTATTATGAATGCACTGGCGGCTATTATCGCCTCCTACGGACTGTTGGCGGATAGTGCATCGGGAGTTATCGGTGCAATGCTGGTTGCCATGCTGCTAAGCCCGATTGCAGGCGTGTCATTGTCGCTGGTAGACGGCAATCATGCGTTGTTACGGCAATCTTTGCTGTCATTGGGCGGCGGTGTGGGCATTGTGATGTTATGTGCGTTGATCATCGGGTTTTTTCACAGCGATATTCCCGCTGGTAAAGAGTTGCTGGCAAGAACGCATCCCAATTATCTGGATTTAATGATCGCTTTGGCGGGCGGGGCAGTCGGTGCTTATGCAGTGATAACGCCGCGTATTGTTAATGCCGTTGTCGGCGTTGCCATTGCAACCGCGCTGGTTCCGCCTTTATGTACTGGAACTATCTTTGCAATACGCGGTGAATGGGACAATGCTTTAGGTGCCTATCTCTTAACATTCGCAAACATAGTCGCCATTCAGTTTGCATTTTCCATCGTACTCTGGCTATGCGGTTTTCACAAAGCGATTGATGCGTTTTATCGGGATGAAAAAATTGTCTGGTTAAATGGCGTGAGTCTTGCGCTAATGGTTCTATTATTTGTTGTACTGGGGGCGAATACCAATAAATTGGTGACCAGTATGCTGTTTGAAGCCAGTACGCGCAAGGTATTGTATGAGGAATTAAAACCTTATGCAGGTTCTCAATTACTAAACTTGCGCATAGATAAAGAGGACGGTCATACTATTATTCGCGCCCTTGTGCATAGTCCGTACGATTTTTCAGCACAAGATGTTACCAAACTTGAATCAAAGTTACCTGCCTCGCCTACGCATTTGCCTATCGAATTACGTTTACGCCATGTTAAAGTCAAGGTAATGACCAAAAATGGCGATAAATATGACGTGAAAGTTGGTGAGGATGCGCTTTCAATAACTAATTTTCAATAGTTTGCTTTTTATGCCGATAGCTAGTAGGGCGTATTAGCGATAGCGTAATACGGCTATCGTATTTTCCATACCACTCCCTCCAACAGGTGGCTCGTCTGGCAGTGTCAAACCTTGTTCCTTGGCTCGCTCTTGCTGCGTCATCAGTTGGCTTCCATAGACTGTGTTTTGGTCTTTTCTTGGGCTGGAGCTTGATCAGCCGCCAACGCAAACCCTGTGGACAGAAATAGCGTAGTTGCCAATGCGGACATCATTAATGTTCGTTTCATCATTGTAGACTCCTTCAATATGGGTTGTGCAATTTACAACCGTAGCCTTTTCAACCCGTTTAGTGGCTTGACTGATAATGATAGACTGTCGAGTCTGAAATGTAAGTGATTAGTCTAGGTGTCAAATAAATTTTGCCATTGCTTATTACGCAATATCTGCAACGGTTGATAATCACTTTTATACGCCATTTTTCGACACGCTTGTATCCAAAAACCTAGATAGACAAATTCTTTCCCTTGTAATTTTGCTTGTTCAATTTGCCACAACACCGCATACGCGCCCAAACTTTGATTAGTAAACTTTGGCTCAAAGAATGTATAAACCGCTGATAAGGCATTATCTAAACAATCCACTACCGCAATGCCCGCTAACTCATCGTTAATCGAAAACTCAACAAATACCGTATCGCACCACGAACTGCTTAAGAAATTAATGTAATCGGCAGGTGAAGCTTCTGCCATATCACCACCTGTGTGGCGTATTTTTTGGTAACGTAAATATAGCTCATAATGCACTTGTTCAAAAATCGCAGGTTTGATAACTGCCTTAGTTTGACTATTTTTTTTCAAACAACGCCGTTGGCTTCGGCTGGGTTTAAAGTCATGCACCGCTAACCTTGCAGCAATACAGGCAATGCAGTGTGGGCAATGTGGCACATAAACTTCATTACCACTACGGCGAAAACCTTGTTGAATAAGCTGGGAATAAATCGGCGTACTAAGTTCTTGAGACGGATGCACAAAGACTGATTGACTTTGCTGGTCATCAAGATAGCTGCAAGGATGCGGCATCGTTAATACCAATGGAATGGAAATCATAAATCCTGCCACTCGATGAGTGAAGCAGGCATTCGACAATATTGATTAAGTAGCCTGACAAACGTGCGGCGATCAATATCTTCTGCCCCTAAGCTTGCCAAATGATTGGTATGAATTTGACAGTCAATGAGTTGAAAATGCCAAGCTTGAAGCTGTTCAACCAAACTCACAAAAGCAACTTTTGAAGCATCGGTTTTGGTATGAAACATCGATTCGCCAAAAAAAACCTGCCCTAATGCTACGCCATACAAGCCGCCGACTAATTCGTCGTTAAACCAAACTTCTACAGAATGCGCAAAACCTTGTTGATGTAATTCAACATAGGCTTGATAAATATCAGAGCTTATCCACGTCCCCGCGCTGTCCTTGCGTGGTTCGGCACAGGCAATCATGACTTCGCTAAAGGCTTTATCAAAAGTGACGGTAAACACGTTTTTGCGCAACGTTTTACGCAAGCTACGCGATACCAATAGTTTATCGGGAAACAAAACTAAGCGCGGGTCGGGAGACCACCACAAAATAGGTTCATCGGCATTGTACCAAGGGAAAATCCCACGCCGATACGCATTGATTAGCCGTTCTGTGGACAAGCAACCGCCGACAGCTAACAAGCCATCGGGTTCACGCAAGGCTTTGTACAGCGGTGGGAAGGCTTGCGCTGGGTTATCTGGATCGAGCAGGGTTAGTCGCATGATATTCTAATGAGTAAACTTATCTAGGGAATAATATAACCCGACACATATTGTTTCATAGTTATTCTTTGAAATAACCGCGTTGGCATTGGATGGTGCTGTTGTCGATGATTTTTTGGTTGCCCATGCACTCTTTAAGAGATTTTCCTGCTACCCAAACACGCGGCTGTTTGTTAGTGATGATATTTTGAGTATTAGTATTTGTGGGATTGTTAATGTTGCCAACGTTACAGTTATTGCTATTGTCACAGCTATTATTGCTACCTCTTCGTGTACCTCCGAAAATTTTTCTTATCCATACGCTAGTTATGTTTTGTATAATAGAGCCAAAGAGAGATTGTTTAACAGCAATATCATTGCTGTTAAATGGCATATTATTTTGATAATCAGCGTACGCTAAGTTACTAAAAATAAAAATTAGTAATAACAAGATTTTTTTCATGATCACCATTTTGTTATAAGTCGGGTTAGGCTACGCTAACCCGACACACTAATCCTAAACTAACTCATCCAAAAACTTTTCCGCATCCAACGCCGCCATACAACCCGCACCTGCTGAAGTAATGGCTTGTTTATAGACGGAATCCATTACATCACCCGCCGCAAACACACCTGCAACGCTAGTCGCGGTTGCATTGCCATGAATGCCGCTGTTTACTTTAATATAGCCGTGATCCATGTCTAACTGCCCTTCAAAAATTGAGGTGTTAGGTGTGTGACCAATGGCAATAAACACGCCGTGTACGTCTAGGTCTTTGGTTGAACCGTCTTGGGTGTTTTTAATTCGCGCACCTGTGACTCCCATGTCATCGCCTAGCACTTCATCCAATTGGTAATTCCATTCAATTTCCACATTGCCACTTTTGGATTTTTCAATCAGTTTGTCAGAGAGAATTTTTTCAGAACGGAATTTATCACGTCTATGCACAACAATCACTTTGGAGGCAATATTGGCTAAATACAAGGCTTCTTCAACAGCGGTATTGCCACCACCGATGACTGCGACCGCTTTGTTACGGTAGAAAAAACCATCACAAGTGGCACAAGCAGAAACGCCTCGACCTTTGAAGGCTTCTTCGGAGTCTAAACCCAAATAACGTGCAGATGCCCCTGTGGCAATAATCAACGCGTCACAAGTATAAGTACCCGAATCGCCTGTTAAGGTAAACGGACGCTTGGATAAATCAGTAGTGTGAATATGGTCGAAAATAATTTCGGTGTTAAAACGCTCGGCGTGGCGTTGCATTCTGTCCATCAAATCTGGACCTTGTAAACCTTCTACATCACCTGGCCAATTATCCACTTCGGTGGTGGTGGTTAATTGTCCACCTTGCTGCATTCCTGTAATTATCACAGGATTAAGATTAGCGCGTGCTGCATAAATAGCCGCCGTATAACCCGCAGGGCCAGAACCTAGAATTAATAAACGGCAGTGTTTGGTATCAGTCATTGGAAAAGTCTCTATAGAATAATGGGAGTATTGAGCTGAAATGTTGGGTTACGCTATCGCTAACCCAACCTACAATGCGCAAATTATGGGGGTAATCCAAGCTTTGGACAATGTTATTTTTCCGCAAGACGCTGCTGCCAGTTGGCGACTTTAGCAGTTAATTCATTAAGGTTTAAGGTGGTAAGCTGACGTTGTTGTAATAATCGTTTTCCTGCTACCCATACATCAGTCACTTGTTGACGACTTGCCGCATAAACAATTTGAGATACTGGGCAATACAAAGGCTGGGTTTCCAATGAGGATAAATCAACAGCAATCACATCTGCCGCCTTGCCAATTCGCAATGAACCTATTTCATCCGCTAAGCCTAAGGCTTTCGCCCCGTTAATGGTAGCCATACGCAAGGCAGTCATCGCAGACACCGCGCTGGCATCATTGGCAACGGCTTTAGCCAATAACGCCGCTGTGCGCATTTCACCGAACATATCCAGATCGTTATTGCTTGCCGCGCCGTCTGTGCCTAAGGCAACATTTACCCCCGCGTCTAAACATTTAGCAACAGGGCAAAATCCACTGGCGAGTTTTAAATTGGATTCAGGGCAATGCACGATAGTCGCGCCTGCTTCGGCAAGCAACGAAATTTCTGCATCAGTTAATTGGGTGGCATGAACAGCGATTAATGACGCATTCACCAAACCCAATTCTTGTAAGCGTTGTAACGGACGTTTGCCTGTTTGTTCTACGGCTTGCGTAACTTCAAACGCGGTTTCATGAACATGAATATGCACAGGGCGTTGCAGTTTTTGCGCATAACCAGCAATTTTTTGTAGCGGTGCATCAGAGACAGTATAAGGTGCGTGGGGTGCAAATGCGGTACTGCACAATGTTGAATCTTTTAGTTGTTCATATAAATTTAATCCTTTACTGAGATACTCATCACTGTCTTTAGCCCAAACACTGGGAAAATCAATGACAATCAAGCCAACTGTGGCGCGTATCCCCGCTTGCTGTACTTGTTGTGCTGTGATGTCAGGAAAAAAATACATATCATTAAAGCAGGTTGTGCCGCCACGTAGCATTTCTGCAATGGCTAAATCGGTACCGTCTTTAACAAATTCTTCACTCATCCATTTTTGTTCTAATGGCCAGATATGATTTTGTAACCAATCCATTAACGGTAAATCATCGGCAATGCCACGCAGTAAACTCATTGCCGCGTGAGTGTGAGCATTGATAAGACCTGGGAGTAAAGCGTGGTTTTCCAGATTCTCGACAGTGGTAGCATAATATTGTTGTTTGGCAAGTTCAGTGGGCAATAAATCACAGATTCTGCCCTCATGAATGACTAGGCTATGATGCTTGAGTGTATCGAATGGCGGTTCTACGGGTATAATCCAGCCAGCATGTATGAGTGTATCAACTATCATGGTGAGTTCCTGTGGTAAGTTGGGGTGATTATAACTTTTTAGTAATAGGATTGAATAAGCAATGACAAAACAAAAAGAAACAGTACAAGCCTTACAATGGACGGGGGAGACCTTAAAAGTATTGGATCAGCGGCTATTACCCGAAACCATTGTTTATAACGATTATAAAGATGCCACCGAAGTCGCCAATGCCATTACCAGTATGCGAGTGCGCGGTGCGCCTGCCATTGGTATTGCCGCCGCTTACGGGGTGGTGTTATCGGTGCGTAAACACTACGCACAATCTAATCACTGGCGACAAAAAGTCATCGCCGATATTGAGTTATTGGCAAAATCTCGCCCGACAGCGGTGAATTTATTTTGGGCATTAGACCAAATGAAAGCAACGCTCAGCCAACAATCAACCAATCCGTTAGCGGCGATTTTAATGTGCGCAGAAAAAATCCATGCCGAAGATATTGCCGCGAATCACAAAATGGGCGAATTGGGCGCGGACTTATTAGCAGGTACGAAAGGCGTATTAACCCATTGCAATACTGGCGCGTTAGCGACAGGTGGTTATGGTACAGCACTGGGTGTGATTCGTAGCAGTTATCGCCGCCATGCGATTGATGTTTATGCGGGTGAAACCCGTCCTTGGTTGCAAGGCGCAAGACTCACCGCGTGGGAATTAGCACAAGAAAATATTCCTGTCACCCTGATTGCCGACTCTGCCGCCGCGTGGTTAATGAAAACAGGTGCGATTGATTGGGTGGTAGTGGGTGCAGACCGCATTACCGCTAATGGTGATGTGGCTAATAAAATTGGTACTTATGGCTTAGCAGTATTGGCAAAACAACACGATGTTAGATTTATGGTGGTTGCGCCTACCACGACCATTGATTGGGGTATTAATCAAGGCGATCAAATAAAAATTGAAGAACGTCATCCACATGAATTATTACTCGACTGTTATCGTGATGAAGACTCCTATGTTACTGCTTGGAATCCCGTATTTGATGTTACGCCTGTTGAATTGATTAGTGCGATAGTGACTGAGCGCGGCGTGGTATTAAATCCCGCTACTGGGCAAGGAGTGCGGGGGCTAAAATGATTTTGATTAAAAAAGCCAATAATCCGTTAGTTGCCGTTGAGTTTTTGCTCAAGGGGCTAAAATTGTTGCCTAATCCTAGGTTGCGTAGCCTTATTATTATTCCGATTGTTATCAATCTGGTGTTGTACAGCGTGGCGTTAGCACTGGGTTATTACTATGTGGAAGAGCTTGTAACTCAATTCATTCCAAATTGGCTGCATTGGTTGAATTGGATATTATTGCCGTTATTTTTTATTCTGTTTTTTGTGGTGAGTTTTTTTAGCTTTACCGTGTTGGCTAATCTGATTGCTTCACCGTTTTATGGAGTATTAGCGGCAAGGACTCAAGCACTTATCAGCGGCGAAGCGCAAGTGATTGAACAGCCCATCACACAAGTCATGGTTGGAGAATTAAAACGCGTGCTGTACATTCTCCTGCGAATGCTGCCCTTGTTAATCCTGTTTGTCATTCCAGTCATTAACATAATCGCACCTGTTGTTTTTGCCTTATTCAGTGCGTGGTGTTTAGCAATGGAATTTATGGCATACCCGCTAGAAAACCAAGGCTTATTATTTGTTGAACAAAAAGCCCTGCTAAAAACAGCGCGTTTTGGAGTGTTGAGTTTTGGTGGAATTGTCATGTTAGGCTTAACACTGCCTGTGTTAAATATCATCATAGGTCCTGCGGCAGTGATAGGCGCGACTATATATCTTTATGAATTACGCGAAAAACTAGAAGAACCCGAAGAAGAGATTAGTAACAATGAAAGCCCGCCTTCGCTAGAAAATTTATGATTATGGACTGACTACAAACTTAGTAGGCAGTCCATTTTTGAGGGACGGTTGCCGCGATTGATTAATCTTCTGGTTTTTTAAACGAACACTCCACGGTAATTTTTAAAATTACTGCCTATTGAGCCTTTGGTAATGTATGGAATCCCCGCTTCACCACTGACATTAATGTCAAATTCCAACGTGACTTTATCCACATTAACGTCAGCAATTTGTTTAAAAGAATTCAAGGTATAAACCGCAAACGTCTTAGTGCGTGTTTTAAAAGTCCCAAGATCAGCTTTCAAGCCGTCCGAGCATCAGATTTATCATGGCAATGTGACTTAACAACCACCAGCTAAAAGCTGGTGGGTTAGTGAGCTAAGAACTGAAAGTTCAGGATACACGTCGACTAAACGACGTGTTGTTAGGGTTCGAGATT
>CAIUVX010000080.1 GCA_903902705.1 uncultured Methylococcales bacterium | reverse complement strand
GGTAATGGGGGATTTTTCGGAGTTTTTAAAATGACTACAAATGCAAAAGAAAATAGCTTGAACAGTGAGCGTCCTTCTCTCCATGACGAGTTAATAAACATTGGTTTAATTCCAAGTCCTAGCCCATATGCTTCATTGCTTTTATCCGCAGATAATTCACATCGTTTCTACACAATATATAGTCATCGATGTTCAGATGAAATTTATCGACCTATTTATGTCACTGATGAAAATGGCTATGAGGAAATCATTATCCCACATAAAAATAAAGTATTAACGCGACCTAAACGTAGCGATATTTATACTTGTTTTATTGGTGGCGGTGATCCTAAGGCAATAAATGATTGTGAGAATAATCCGATGTTTAAAGCACAAGATCCAAAAATTAACATCGCTCAACTCTTTGAAAATGATGAACCTCACTTAAAAGAGTTATCGTTACTGAGCTATATAGAACCAGACTCTTTTACAGCTAATTTAATTCAACATCTTAGTGATGTATGTAATATCCCTTCGAGTACAACTTTGTTAGTTACATTATCGAGTTTTAGTGCAATGACAAGCATGCGCTATAAATGTATTTATAATGAAGATGATGATGCAGAGAATAAAACAGTTTTTATTTCTGAATCTGTTGTAGCACTACAGCCTGATTGTACAAATGAACATTGTCTTCAGGATTTTACTTTAGCTCCGATGAAAAAACCGATTTGTGAACATATCGATCGAATAAAAGAGGACATTGAAATGCTGCAACAAGATAAAGCAGAGTCCTTAGAATCATCTAACAAAAGAGCATTAAAAGAAGTAAATCTCGAACTCAAAAAGATGTACAAACATTTGAATTTTGTATGCAATTTAGATCCTATTACCGATGATGCTACGCCTCAAGCATTGGAAGATGTTCTAAAACATACTAAGGGTGTTATCACTGCCATTTCAACTAACCCAGCGTTGATAAATTCACTATTTTTTTCAAGTGGGAAGCAATCAACTACTGATTTGTTACTTGCTGGAAGAGAAGGCAGAAGTAACCGCTATAACGCCGCTACGATTTGTTGTTTTGCTCATAAAAATGCTATGCCAAAAGCAATCGAAGCGGCTGATGCTTCAGGGGGGCTTGGGCTATTTAAAGTTATTGCAGAACCTAATCGTGTCGAGATGCGTAATGACTCAGAGGATGTTCAGCTAGATCAAAACTTACTTCAAATCTACAAACAAAAATGTTTATTCTTTGAAAACGTGTTATTCGATGGGTTTGACCCTGACAAGCTCGTTACGTTGCATATAGGTCATTGCGATTGGTTGAATATCTGCCACTTTGAAAATGAATTTGAAAGTCAGTTAAAAGACGGTGGGAAATACGCAGACCCAATTATGCGTAGATATGAAGGTAAAATCAGCACGCACGTTGTCTCACTTGCTTGTAATTTATTTCTGTTGGAAGAAGGTCCTTCTGGAATTTGCTATATCGATTCTGAATATGTGCTGATTGCAATACAGATGATGAAACAACTCATGGATGGGCTTTACACCTATTGTGTTGGAAGACGTATTGAGATGATTAAGTTCATTTTTGATTTGGTGGTTCAACACAAGGATGGGCTAAAAATGCGCGAGATCAAAAAGCAATGTGAAGGAGTTCATCCTTTTAAAGACCTTCCTACAGATAGTAAAAGGATTCAAGAGGTGGTTCGTTTTCTTGCTAGTAATAACGTTTTGCTTCGCTCGCGTTACGGATCTTATATTAAAAATCCACTTGT
>CAIUVX010000079.1 GCA_903902705.1 uncultured Methylococcales bacterium | reverse complement strand
TTGGTTAGAAAAACACTTTCGTTTTCCAAAAAACTTGAAAATCATATCGGTGCGATTTGGTATTTTATTCATCACTATAATGACAATATTCGTAACCAATTGAGATTCTCTTAATCACTCACTGTTTATGACTACCCAAAAATTTAGTGTGTTTATTCATAACTATTTACCTCTTATTAAGATTTTTTTTACATAATTTTAAGCTGGCGGATTGTTGCGTTACAGCCCTGTAGGGTTGGCAAACGACTCTATCGTGTGCATCGCGCTGAATTGGCATAATCGGTGGGTAAGCAAAAAAGACGCTTACCCACCCTACGACACAGTGAACTATTACTAAGTAAATTACATACACGTTCCATCAATACCACTGCCTTTAACACATTGTCCACCGACACCACAATCCGTATCAAACGAGCAGGTATTGCCTTTCTTGCCTGTCAAGTCCATAGAATCCCGCGTTGGTTGCCTATCGTTATTATTACCAGGATTTAGACCTCCAACACAGTAGCCGTATAGCCCACCGTTAGGTTTAACGCACTGTGAACCCACTTCACAATCGGTGTCAAAAGAACACGCCATTACGGTGAATGGAAAAACTAGGCTTGCTAAAATTAAATACTTTAAAGTTTTCATAATGGTTTGCTCCGTTGCTTTGATAAGGAATTTTGATTGTGATAAATGCGCTTAACAATCTACAGCAGTTCTGTAGGTCGGATTAGGCGGTAGCCGTAACCCGACAATTGCGTGATGTACGGTGTGTGTCGGGTTACGCTTATAGTTCTGACAATTTAGAAAATTGTCTTTCAATATCTTCTAAGTCTCCTTTTAACTCCCATCTCTTTCTAATTACTACGTTTTTAAAAATATCACGACAGGCAGACTCACCTTTAACTGTGAGTTGATATTCTTCTGAATTTGGACATTCGCTTACCAAGTCGTACTCATTTAGTAAATCGATGGAATCATCTAAGCTAGATGGAGTAACTTCTGTAAGCTTCGATATTTTACTGTAATCAAGTACACCATTTGCAAACAAAGCCGCTAAAACCAAAACTTCACTAGGCTCTAAATCATCTAGCCCGTTATGGCGAGGACTCAAATCAGCCACCTCTGCCATTAACCATCTTCTTCTATCTATAGGATTTTCAATAGAAGATACAATAATTTCAAATATTCGTTTTTTTAGCTTAAACATGATTTTTATCGTTGAAACAAGTCTATTGCATCGTTCCAACGCTCTGCGTTGGAATGCCTCAGTTGACGCTCTAGCGTCTTCTTATGTTGCCAAGTGACACAACACTAGAGCATTGTCAGACGAACTCCCACGCTGGAGCGGTGGGAACTCTGCTTAAAAATGCTGTTATTCACCGCGTACCATTCTAAACCTCTACAAGTTTGTTACAATAGCCTAACAGTGCTGGTTTCTACCTGATTAAGGAAGGTTTTATGAAAGTTCACGAAAAAATACGTTTTATGCGCGAATCCAAGGAATGGTCACAGGAGGAAATGGCGGCAAAGCTGAATATGTCGGTAAGCGGTTATTCAAAAATTGAACGTGGCGAAACTAAGGGCTATATTCCAAAGCTGGAACAAATCGCGAAGGAGTTTGATATGGAGTTAATGGATTTATTGTCTTTTGGTGAGCGGCATATTTTAATCAACGAAAATAGCAATCATGGTTGCAATGTAATCGGTTCATCCCCTGAACTGGTATTTGAAAATCAAAAACTGCATTTGATACTTGTCCATAAAGACGAAACCATCGAACATCTCAGGCAAGACATAGCGCGTTTAACCGATATGTTAGAGCTATACAAAAAAGCTACCGCCTAAATCCAGCCTGTTAAGGTTTGAATTCCTGTCACTCTGTGTTTATGATTACCGCGTATTGAATCTTGCTGATAGTTTAATGATGTAGGTGCGAATTTATTCGCACAGTGCGGATAAATCCGCAGTTCTTACAAGACTATCACGAAGTGTAATTGATAACTGGAGTCCAAAACTTGTTTTGGACTCCATGTTTTAAAATGGTTTCACCGTCGCCAAAATAATAATCGCCAGCAAAAATACTGTCGGTATTTCATTCATCCAGCGATAAAAAACATGGCTGCGTTGATTGCGGTCGTGTTTAAAATCTTCCAACCATAGCCAGCAAAAATAGTGATAAACCACCATCAACGCTAACAAAAATAGTTTGACGTGTAACCAGCCGCTAGAACCATACATTCCCCACGCATAATCCAGCAACATCCAAATACCGAAGATAAACGTTGCCACCATTCCTGGTGTAGTAATGCCGTAAAACAATTTGCGCTCCATGACTTTAAAGCGTTCATTGCCAATATCGTCGTCACTCATGGCATGATAAACATACAAACGCGGCAAATAAAACAGACCAGCGAACCAAGTCACCATAGCGATTAAGTGTAAAGCTTTTAACCAAAGCATAGTTATCCTTTTGTAAAGTTTGAAAGTTGAGTTTTTATTTCGGTCAAATCAAATAATCCCGTTTTTTGTAGCGCGATTTGTCCATTCGGGGCGATTAAAAAAGTCGTGGGAGTTAGCGACACATCACCAAAAGCATGGGCATTTTCTGCTTGCATATCCAACGCAACATGATAGGGCAATTGTTGGGTTTTAGTGAATTCAAGCACATGATTAGGCGGGTCGTAAGACATAGCAACAGCGATAATCTCTAAGCCTTTATCATGATATTGCCGATACAGTTCAACCAAATGCGGAATTTCTTGAATACAACTAGCACAATCTGTTGCCCAAAAAGTCACAATGACAGGCTTGCCGCGTAATTCAGATAACACAATTTTTTTACCTGTAATGGTAGAAAAAGTGGTTTCTGGCACGATAGGAGAGCGACAACTAATCAGCAGGACGGTGATTACTATCAATACGAAGAGTTGCGTGAGTTTTCGTTGCATGGGAAACTGACGGTTGAGTTAAACGGGGCAAACTAAAATGTTTGGCTGGTCATAAACAGTGAGTGACAGGAATTCAAACCTTGGTTTGTATTTCACCATGTCAAAATATAAAAATCACCCACTGTTTATTATTAGACCTGTTGCGACAGAGTAAAAATCTCCCTAAACTGGAGTCCAACTAGCTTTAGCTATTGGCTAAAAACAGCTAAAGCTGTTTTACTCCGTTCTTGGCGCAACAAGTCTATTACCAACGATTATTCAGTTGTGTAATGCAATCAAATAATACGCACAGATAACACGCCTTCGACAGCAGCTAATTTAGCCACTATTTCAGAAGGTACATCGCCACTGACATCAATCAGGGTATAAGCCACATCAGCGTGTGATTTGTTGGTTAAATCCACAATGTTAATGCCTGCATCGCCTAAAACCGATGACACATGACCGACCACACCTGGAATATTTTGATTGGTGATAGTGATACGCACACAATCTTCTGTCAGCGGAATCACCACTTCAGGAAAATTAACCGCGTTACGAATAATGCCTTGTTCCAAGAAATCGCGTATTTGGTCAGCAACCATCACTGCACAATTTTCTTCAGCTTCTTCAGTAGAAGCACCTAAGTGAGGCAATGCAATGGCGCGTGGGTGATTAATTAAAGCAGGTGATGGAAAATCGCACACATAAAAGTGTAAATCGCCAGCATTCAAGGCTTCAACAATCGCCGCTTCATCCACCACGCCCGCACGCGAAAAGTTCAATAAAGTCGCGCCTTTTTTGATACGCGCAATATGCTCTTTGCTGAACAAGTTTTTAGTTTTTTCGTTGAGTGGAATATGTAAGCTGATAAAATCTGACTGAGAAACCACGTCATCTATGTTAGCCGCAGGCACAGTCAATGAATTCAGTTTCCACGCATTTTGCAACGAAATAAACGGATCAAATCCGATAGTATTCAAACCCAAGGCGGCAGCAGAATTAACCACTTTTACACCAATTGCCCCCAAACCTAAAACACCCAAGGTTTTACCTGCGATTTCAAAGCCAGCAAAGTTTACTTTATGTTTTTCAACATCAGCGTTCATGCTTTCTTCATCACCTGTTAAGCCACTGACATAACTCAACGCGGCGGGAATGTGACGAGAAGCCAACAACATACCAGCAATCGCTAATTCAGCAACCGCATTTGAATTCGCCCCAGGTGCATTAAAAACAGGAATGCCGCGTTTAGTGTATTCAGCGACAGGAATATTATTCACACCCGCACCCGCACGACCCACTGCTTTAACCGATTCAGGAATCTCCATACCGTGCAGTTTAAATGAGCGCAACATAATTGCATCAGGTTCAGCAACATCAGCCGCAACCTTGTACTGCTCGCTTGGAAAACGATTCAAGCCAATCGGAGAGATATTGTTATAAGTTAAAATGTTAAACATTGTTTACCTTTAGATTTTGTTAAAATTGTGTGTGACTCAGCCGCCACTATTGCAACTGCATAACATCAGAATAACAGGACAATAGCAAAACTGCTAAACTACGCACATTATACTCGATTGAATGTGTCAGTTGAGTTGCTAAAAAGTGATGACTTGTGCGGCTAGCATTCATCGTTCCAACGCTCTGCGTTGGAATGCGTCTGAGGACGCTCCAGCGTCCTTGTTTCAGATTGTGTTTTATTGATTTGCGATTTAACAATGAAGACGCTGGAGCGTCAACTACGGCATTCCAACGCAGAGCGTTGGAACGATGCGAAGTTTTCAGTATTGCAGGATGGGTAGAACGCAGTGACTTGCAAAGCGCGAAGCAAAACCCAGTGTTATGCGGGTTGTGATAGATTTCGAAAACTCTATCCTTGAGGTTTAACTTAATGGCAATGACGCAGAGCGTCGAAATAATAAAATTTTACGAAAACCTCCATCAAGATATAGCGAATTTCTAAATGAAAAAAATAATAAAGTTTATTTTACTTTGTGCAGTTATTTATAATTCCATGGCTGCTGAAGATGTTAAAAAAGGCGAGCCAACTGTTAAAGCAAACGAAACTGCTTATATAGTAACCGAGGCAGCTAAGATGGCAAACGAGGTAGATAAGTCTAATCATATATCAATTAATGCACCAGAAGTTTTTTCAAAGGATTTCATACAAATATTTCAACTTTTATCAATATCTATTTTGGCACTGTCTTTTTCTGCTATGGGGGCATGGACATACTTTAAGTTAAAAGAATTAGAGCTTAAAAAACAAGGAAAAGATTCTACTAGAATTAGTGTAAAGAATATAAATGAAAGTGAAAAGTTCTCTACCGATTTAGGAGGGTATATTATTTTAGATATGCCAGAAGAACAAAAGCCTATTTTTCATGATTTGCTTAAAGGATTTGAAGATTATGCAAAAATCAAAGGTTATCAAGTTAGTATGTCAATTGACTCAAGCACACCTGATAAAATCGCATTTAAATTTACAATCAATGAATTTGGGATAACAACCAGCACGGCTAAAGTTAAGCGTGATTTAGATGAGTATATTGATAAAATTAAAAATGGTATGGAACTTGACGATTTACCAGAAATAATCGACTCAATAGAACATCATCGCCTTGTAATGGCTTTAAAAAATAGAATTATTTTTTTACAACAAAATTTTGAAGTACAGAAAAATGTTAGCGAATTTTATTCAAAGTTCATTCAAAATTTAAATACTGGCGCATTTTCATATGCCCCTTATCCTGCAATTCAAATTAATCACGGTGGAATAGAAATGGATCAAAGAAAATATGTTGCTAAAAATGCAGTGAATGTTGCACAAGGTGACGAACATTCAAATGACATGAAAGCCGAAAATATAAATATTGGCTCGACTTTCAACGAAAGAAAAGACCTGTTAGATAGGTTGGATAAATTAATCTCCCTAATGGAAAAAAAGGAACATCCTGATGATAATTTTGTTAAGTCGCAAAGACAATTCGAGTTTGTTAAAGATGAATTGACAGATGAAAGCGAACCAGATAAGTCATTAATAACAAAATTTTTAGGTAAGGCAAAAAGTCTTTTAGAAGCAGCAGAAGTAGGTGGAGAGATACTTGACCAAGCAAAAGATGTTTTTAATTCATTTGGTTTGTCTTGAAATAGCAAGTAACGCGATAAGATGCGCTACCGCGTACCGCGTACGCTGGGTTGAGGAACGAAACCCAGCACTATCCAGTTCATGTATTTGTTGGGGTTCGTACCTCACCCCAACCCAACCTACAAGTTGATTTTTAGAAGATATGAAAACATTTGTTTAAAAAATAAATAGGAAAAGTTATGCAAGTTACTATTGATGTTCCTGACTCATTACCAGCAGAGTTTTTAAAACTTCGGATTCAAGAAATAGAACAAAATTTGAAAAATGAAGCTAAGTATTTTTCTATGTATTCAATCTTTAATCAAGAAACACTATTAGCCATTGAGGCGGTTGAACGGGGTGAAGTTGAATTGACTTCATTAGATGAGTTAAGAAAATTAGCTCAGGGTTAAATATGGCTAAATCTCAATTTAGTCTAAGAAATTTAAACAGGATTATAGCCGTTTGATTAAATTTGGAAATTCAGTTGCTGTTAATGAATTATTAAATGTTATTGAAATATTGGCAAATGAGGAAGTATTACCAAGCAAATATCAAGATCATGTATTAAAAGGTAACTGGAATGGTTATAGGGAATGCGATATTAAACCCGATGTGTTGTTAATTTATAAGTTTGAAAATGATGAATTAACATTGACATTGGTTAGAACTGGCTCTCATAGTGATTTATTTTAAAACACTGCATAGCGTACGCTGGGTTGAGATAACGAAACCCAGCACTATCCAACGCGATAAGGTGCGTTTATTTAATTTACGGGTTGTAGGGTGCATTAGCGATAGCGTAACATACGGCGGAATACGCAAAGCTATTCCGCCTTACGGGTTGCGATAGTAACGTAGACCGTCCAACTTACGCAGTTACTTTACACGTTACCAACTCAGAATATTTAAAAGAGGTAAAATAATGGCTCAAGTCGCAATTGACAATATTAGTCCAGATATTGCCCAACTGTATTTAACAATGAATACAGCAGGACAACAACGGATTAAAGAAATATTAGAAGCATTAATTTTGCAACAAGCGGAAGAACAAGAGCGCAAAATTCATTTAACATCCGAAGATATGCAATATTTTTTTCAAGCATTAGAAAATCCACCGAAAGCCAATGTCGCATTAAAAGAAGCGGCTAAATGGCATAAACACTGGATTAAAAATGCTTAAAATTGAAAGTTTAAGCCGTCAACATCGGCGTAATACGTTTGATTGTGGCGTAACAGCATTAAACGATTATTTAGCAAGAACAGCATTTCAACACAGCGAAAAAGGCTTATCAAAAACATTTGTTGCGGTAGATGAAAACTTACCGTTTGAAATAATTGGTTTTTTCACGCTCACCTTAGCAGAAATAGATTATGCGTTATTGCCAGAAACCATTAATAAAAAATTACCGCGTACTGTATTACCCGTTATTAAATTAGCACGACTAGCCATTGCAACATCACATCAAGGCTGTGGTATTGGCAAAGCATTATTATTTGAAGCATTAAATCGTTCCTATCAAGTGCATCAATTAGCGGGTGCAATCGCATTATTTGTAGATGCAAAAGATAGACAAGCGGCATTGTTTTATCAAAAATTTGGATTCTTACCAATACCGTCTTATCCATTGCAATTATTCTTACCATTTAATACGTTAGCAGTAATTTTAAATAACTCAGATAATTAATATTGTTGGAGTCCAAAACACCGCGTACGCTGGATTGAGGAACGAAACCCAGCATTATCCAGTTCGTGTATTTGTTGGGGTTCGTGCCTCACCCAAGCTACATAATTCCGTTTTTAAACTATTAGGTAATTCAATGAAAACTGTCACTTTAAAAATAGATAATAGTATTTATGAAAAATTTTTCTGGTTGTTATCGCATTTTTCAAAACATGAAGTGCAGATATTAGAACAATCGGATTATATCAGTGATGATGATTATCTAAGGTCAATCAATGGCATGGTAGAAAGTATTAAACTGGCACGAGCAGAATCTGAACAACAAGGCGTTACTTTAGAAAATTTGGATTGGTAAATGTACACGCTTAAACTTATGACCCAACCCCAACACAACATCCACAAAACCCCAAACCATAGAAACCCATGAATTTTGATATTATCTGCTTTGATTGCGACAGCACTTTAAGCAAAATTGAAGGTATAGACGAACTGGCTAAAAATGTCGGTTTAGGCGAAGAACTGGCTGAACTGACCAATGCCGCAATGAATGGTATCGTGCCATTAGAAGCGGTGTATGAAAAACGCTTGGTATTAATTCAACCCAAACAAGCCGACATAGACGCACTCGCGCAACAATACATTGCTGAAATCGTTGATGGCGTAACAGTGGTATTTGCAACACTGCACGCGCAAGGAAAAACGGTACACATTATTAGCGGCGGCTTGCGGCAAGCGATTTTGCCACTCGCCGCTTATTTGAATATTCCAGATGATTGTGTTCATGCCGTGGATATTTATTTTAATGACGATGGCAGTTATAAAGACTATGAACGCGCATCACCACTGGCAAGAACAGGCGGTAAAGCGGATATTGTTAGCCAAATCAAAGGACAATATACGATTGCTGTGATTGGTGATGGCAAAACCGATATGGAAGCCAAACAGGCGGGCGCGTTTGTCGTTGGTTTTGGTGGCGTGGTTGATAGAGCTATCGTGCGTGAATTGGCGGATGTGTATGTTGCTGAATCCGATTTAACTGCCGTATTGGCACACATCATAAATTAAAAAACCTGCGAGGTCTTTAAAACCTCGCAGATTTAACAAAAAATAGAATTCAATCAAACAGTAGAGAGAAACAATGGCTGGACACAGTAAATGGGCAAACATTAAACACCGTAAAGCGGGACAGGATGCCAAACGAGGCAAAGTTTTCACCAAAATGCTACGCGAAATTACGGTTGCGGTAAAAACCAGTGGCATTGATGTGGGGAGTAATCCCGCATTACGCACCGCAATCGATAAAGCATTAGGTGCGAATATGCGCCGTGACACCATCGACAACGCGGTTAAAAAAGCGGCAGGTGCGTTGGAAGGCGTAAATTACGAAACCATACGTTACGAAGGTTATGGACCTGGTGGTACAGCCATCATTGTCGATTGCTTAACTGACAACCGTAACCGCACCGTTGGTGAAGTTCGTCATGCGTTTACCAAATCAGGTGGCAACTTAGGCACAGACGGTTCAGTAGCGTATATGTTCAGTAAACTGGGTATACTCAGTTACGCGCCTTCTGTCGATGAAGACGCGCTGATGGAAGCCGCGTTAGAAGCAGGTGCGGAAGATGTAAACACATTCGACGATGGAGCGGTTGATGTGATTACCACACCCGAAGATTATTTAGCGGTTAAAGACGCGCTGGTTGCCGCTGGTTTTGAACCCGACAACGCCGAAGTCACTATGCAGGCTGCCACAATGGCTGAATTGAATGCCGATGATGCCGAAAAAATGCTTCGCTTAATCGACCGTTTAGAAGATTTGGATGATGTGCAGAATGTCTATTCTAATGCTGATATTAGTGATGAAATTATGGCAGGTTTGGAATAGCCGCTTTTTGTATGACAGTGCGTTATAGTGCGATAATGCACGTCCAATATTTTACAGGATTATAGTATGTGGTTTAAAAATCTGAGTATTTTTCGTTTAACTGAAGCATTTACCTTGACAGCCGAAGAGCTGGAAGAAAAACTGGCAGTTTTAGCTTTTCGCCCTTGTGGTTCGCATGAAGATTTTACCTTGGGCTGGGTATCGCCTATCGGTAAAGCCGCGCCGCTAGTGCATAGTGCTAATGGTTTCATGATGATTTGCACCAAAAAAGAAGAGCGCGTATTACCCGCGTCTGTTCTCAATGAAATGATGCAGGAAAAAATTGAGGAAACCGAAGAGAAAGAAGGGCGTAAATTATCGAAAAAAGAACGTACCGCCATTAAAGATGAACTGATTTTTGAATTGTTGCCGCGAGCGTTTACTTTTTCGCGTAAATTGTTTGCGTATATTGATGTGAAAGGCGGTTTTTTGGTGGTCGATTCTGCCTCTGCCAACAAAGCAGAAGATTTGCTCAGTTTATTGCGTAAATGCTTGGGTTCATTGCCAGCTGTGCCGTTAAATACGGTAGAAAAACCGATTGCGACCATGACAGAGTGGTTAATCAGTCAAAAAACGCCTAAAGATGTGACCATTGAAGATGAATGTGAGTTACGCGCTCCAGAAGAAGCAGGTGGCGTGATTCGTTGTAAACGTCATGATTTGTCTTTGCCAGAAATTAAAAATCATCTGGATATTGGCAAGCAGGTTATTAAATTAGCATTGAACTGGGATGATCGCTTGAGTTTTATCCTCGATGAGAATTTGTCGGTTAAACGCTTGAAATTTTTGGATTTAATTCAAGATCAAGTTACAGAAACCAATGCGGATGATGAAGCGGCTCGTTTTGATGTCGATTTTTCGATTATGTCGCTGGAGTTAGCGAATTTTATTCCGCGTCTTTTAGAAATATTTGGCGGTGAATTGAAGGCATAAAAAAAAGCCCAGTGATGAAAATCACTGGGCTTTTTTCATGCTCTAAAACAGCAATGAAAAATTATTTTTTCATGCCGTGTGAGAACAATTTGTCTAATTTGCTGTTAGTGTCCATAGCAGCTTGCTCAGCACGGTTAGCAGCAGCTTCAGCAGAAGCAGCTGTTGCAGCAGCTTGATCAGCAGCTGATTTTGCGCTAGCAGCATCAGATGATGCTTGTGCAACTGAAGTAGCTAAACCGTCAACACGCGCACTCAAAGCATCTAAGTCACCTTGTGACGCACAACCAACAACCAAGCTAGCAACCAGTGCAACCATAGATAATTTTACGATTTTTTTCATTTCTATTTACCTTATATTTTGAGAGTTAAGTTATATTGAGCATAAAACTAGGGCTAATTTTACCACTTTATGTGGAATTTTCCAGCTTTATTTTATTTTTACCACTGTTCCCGTATCTAACCATTGGCTTAAGTGATCGATTTGAGCGTTTGTCAATGCGATACACCCATGCGTCCAGTCAAATATTTCATGAATCTTTTCATCCCCTGCACCTAGCCCATGAATGCCTATTTGTCCTCCTAATGGCGTGTTTTGCGGGGGTATTTGGTTAAATTGTTCCGCTGCCGCAATACTGTAATAGTCGGACTGACTAATAATACCGCGTTTTAATGCAATTTCAGCGTCTTGCTTGGACGGATAGGTTAAGCCGTAAAATTTACGAAAATTACTTTTTTCACCCACCCAGCCAATTCTATAATTGCCATAAGGGGTAATATCATCTCCCCGATGACTTTTTAATCCAGCACCTTTTCGACCAATGGCAATGCCACTCAGCGTTTCGAGCGTTAGCTCACCTTTTTTTACTTCAATTTTGTGTGCTTTGGTATCCACTAATAACCAAATACCACTATCTGCATTAACTGTACTCGCTGGAACAGAGCTGACTGCATTCGCAGGAACACGGCTAACTGCACTCGCTGGAACAGAGCTGACTACATTCGCAGGAACACGGCTAACTGCACTCGCTGGAACAGAGCTAACTACATTCGCTGGAACATGGCTAACTGAACTCGCTGGAACAGAGCTGACTACATTCACTGGAACATGGCTAACTGAACTCGCTGGAACAGAGCTGACTACATTCGCTGGAACACGGCTAACTGCACTCGCTGGAACAGAGCTGACTACATTCGCTGGAACACGGCTAACTGCACTCGCTGGAACAGAGCTGACTACATTCGCAGGAACACGGCTAACTGCACTCGCTGGAACACGGCTAACTACATTCGCTGGAATATAAACGAATATATTCACTGGAACAGGATTATTTGCATTAACTGCAAAAGAGAAAAAACTACAACACACTAATATACAAGCTCGTAACATAAATTAAAATCTACACTGAAAAAGAGTTTTGGTGTACTTTATTCCACCACCCACGTTAATTGTCGCATTAAGGATCAAACATGCAAATAGAAACTATCACAACTCAACCCTATTCCGACCAGAATCCAGGTACCTCTGGACTACGAAAAAAAGTTAAAGTGTTTCAACAGTCTGGTTATCTGGAGAATTTTGTTCAATCAATTTTCGACTCACTAGAAGAAATTACCGAAAAAACCCTAGTTCTGGGCGGAGACGGTCGCTATTTTAACCGAGTAGCGATACAAATCATTATTAAAATGGCCGCAGCTAATGGTTTCGGTGGTTTAATTATAGGACAAGGTGGCTTGCTGTCTACGCCAGCGGCTTCACATATCATTAGAAAATATCACGCATTCGGCGGATTAATCTTATCTGCTAGCCATAACCCTGGTGGCCCTGACGAAGATTTTGGTATCAAATACAATTCAGGTAATGGAGGCCCTGCCCCTGAAAAAGACACCAATGCGTTTTATGCGCGTAGCCAAGTGATTGATAGTTATAAAATTGCCATCATGGATGATGTGGATTTAGACACTATTGGCACACAAAAAATTGACGGTTTTAATATCACCATTATTGATCCTGTCAGTGATTATGCTGAATTAATGGAGTCGATTTTTGACTTTCCGTTATTGAAACAAAGTATCAGTTCTGGCTATATCACACTGTTATTCGATGCGATGAGTGCCATTACAGGGCCTTATGGGAAGCGAATTTTGGTTGAACTACTGGGTGCAAGTCCCGAATCAGTCATTAATGCCGAACCATTAGAAGATTTTGGCGGACATCATCCTGATCCTAATTTAGCCCATGCCCACGAACTGGCTGAACGTATGTTTAGTGCCGATGCACCGACGTTTGGCGCGGCTTCCGATGGCGATGGTGATAGAAATATGATTACGGGTAGTCAAATTTTCGTCACCCCTAGTGATAGCTTGGCAATTATGGCGGCTAATGCGCATTTAATTCCCGCCTATAAAGCTGGCTTAAGTGGCGTTGCCCGTTCTATGCCAACCAGTCAAGCGGTTGACCGTGTTGCTGCCAGCTATAAAATTCCTTGCTATGAAACACCCACAGGTTGGAAATTTTTTGGTAACTTGCTAGATGCGGGCAAAATCACCCTGTGCGGTGAAGAAAGTTTTGGCACAGGTTCAAATCATGTCCGTGAAAAAGACGGTCTATGGGCAATCTTATTTTGGTTGAATTTAGTCGCTAAAAAACGCCAATCAGTTGCTGATATTGTTCATGAACATTGGCAAAAATTTGGACGCGATATTTATTGCCGTCACGATTATGAAGCCATTGAAACACCCATAGCGAATGGTATTGTCGAATTTTTGCGCGAACAACTGCCTGAATTAGCAGGCAAAACCTTTGGTGAATACACCGTTAAATTCGCCGATGAATTCAGCTATCACGATTCCATAGATGGTAGTGTCAGCAACAATCAAGGGGTGCGCGTTGGTTTTACCAATGGTTCACGCATTGTATTTAGATTGTCAGGCACAGGGACAGTTGGGGCGACTTTACGCATTTATCTGGAAAAATTTGAACCCGATGCGACTAAGCATGACCAAGATGCACAAGTAGCGTTAGCGGATTTGATTGAACTGGCGGAACAGTTTTGCCAAGTTAAACAACGCACGGGCAGAACTGAGCCAAATGTTATAACTTAATTGCGGCTTGATTGAGGTCGAAACTCAGTCTGTAGGTTGGGGTGAGGTACGAACCCCAACATTTATACATAGTCGCTTGTTTTTGTTGGGGTTCGCTTAAGGCTTACCCCAACGTACGCGGTAAATTAATCAAATCGGGTTATATCATGAAGATGGCTTAATTTAGGCGGCAGTGATTTAATGAAATTTTTTCTGATATTAAGCCCAGTTAAATTGGACAGCTTGCTAATTGAATCTGATAGTTTAGTGAGTTGGTTATTCCCTAAATTTAAGTCCTTCAAATTCGATAGATTGCCAATTGAATCGGGCAATTCAGTGAGTCGGTTTCCCACTAAAGACAACGTAGTCAAATTTGCCAACTCGCCAATTGAGTCTGGCAATTTGGTGAGGCAGTTATCCCATACAGTTAAATAATCCAGATTTGTCAGTTTGCCGATAGAGTCTGGCAGTTCGGTGAGCTGATTATTTCTTAAATCCAATATAGTCAAATTTGTCAGCTTGCCAATTGCGTCTGGCAATTCATAAAGATTGCTACGCTCTAAATTTAATTCCGTCATTGCTAAAATGGTTTGTTTATCTCGCGGAAAACCAAACCAGCACAGGAATATATAATCATCATAATAGTAATCCTGAATACGATGTTCATCTGCCCAATCAATCAACTCTTCCAGCCAGTCATCATCACTGTCTATATTTTGTGGCAAATTATTGTTATCACTCATGATTGTCTCTACGTTATCTCCACATGATGCGCAATATCATGTAGCGTACAAATCAACAACACCCCCGCCGTAATCAAGGCAATTTGCCCTAATGACGCTTTCATATCAGTCTTTTTATGCAAGGACGGAATTAAATCGGCAACCGCGATATAAATAAAACTAGATGCGGCAAGTGCGAGAAAATACGGCAAACTGGCGTGCAAATCAGCTAAGCTAAAATACGCTAACACGCCGCCGATAACCGTCGTTAAGCTAGCCAGCACGTTATAAAACAACGCTTTGCCTTTACCATAACCGCTTTGTAATAAAATCGCAAAATCGCCCACTTCTTGCGGAATTTCATGCGCGGCAACCGCTAAGCTGGTGACGATACCTAACTGCACATCGGTTAAAAACGCCGCCGCAATCAACACACCATCGACAAAATTGTGGATGCTGTCACCGATGATAATCAACGCCCCTGCCGATTTTGCAATGCCGTGATGATGACTGTGTGCGTGGTCATGGTCGTGAATATGTTCATCATCACCGTGCGCTTCACATTCACCAAAATGACAATGCCGCCAAATGAGTAATTTTTCCAACACGAAAAAGCCCAGTATGCCGACGAGAATAGTGCCAGACAGGGATTGAAATTGTTCAGGTTTAACGGCTTCAAAGGCTTCGGGAATTAAGCCCCAAAACGCCACCGCTAATAACGCACCAATGGCAAAACTAATGCCGTGCGGTAATACCGCGTTGCGCTGTTGGTCAGGTAATAATAAAAACACACCCGCCGCTAGCACACTGAGTACCCCACCGACGGCGGTAAAAATAATAATGTATAACAGTAAATTCACAGTCCTTATGTTCTCCAGATCAGGGTTGCCATGCGTCCTGTTTGTGCGTCTCGACGATAAGAATAAAAACGTTCTGTATCGGTAAAGGTGCAAAAATCACCGCCATAAACCGCTTCAACACCACGCGCCGCCAGTTCAATTCGCGCCAGTTGGTAAATATCCGCCAGATATTTGTGTTCGTTGGTTTGGGTAAAACCAGCGGTAAACGGGGCGAATTTTTCCACAAATGCGGTACGCACTTCTGCACCCACTTCAAAACAATCCGCACCGATAGCAGGACCTAACCATACTAATACATCAGTGGTGGCTAATGCGGCTAAGGTATTACTGACAATTCCGCCCAATAAACCTTTCCAGCCCGCATGAATAGCGGCGATTTTTTTGCCATCGGTAGAGCAGATTAATAACGGTAAACAATCAGCCGTCATTACTGCACATACCACACCTGCTACATTGGTAACACTGGCATCCGCTTGTTGCACGGTATTTGATTGTCCCGCATCAATAACAAGGTTACTGTGAGTTTGCTCTAACCAAACAGGTTCGGCAGGTAACGCCAGCATGGTTTTAATGCGGTGACGATTTTCACGCACACAGTCCGCATCATCACCGACATGAGTAGCAGGATTAAGACTATCGTAAGGCATGACACTGACACCACCTGTGCGTAGCGTAGTGGCAGCATGAATGTTAGCGGGTGCGGGCCAATCAGGCGTTAACCAATGATTATTCTTGTTCATTATCAGCCAAGGCGGCGAGTAATCGAATCATGTCATCAGGCATGGGTTGTTCCCATTCCATGTATTCATTGGTAATAGGATGGAGCAAACCGAGTTTTTCCGCGTGTAAGGCTTGGCGTTTAAAACTACGCAATTCTTTTTCCAGAGCTTCGCTGCAATTCGGTGGCATTTGAAAACGTCCGCCGTACATAGGATCACCCAACAACGGAAAGCGAATATGCGCCAGATGGACACGAATTTGATGGGTGCGTCCTGTTTCTAGTTTCACTCGAATCAGGGTGTGACGAGTAAATCGCTGTACCACCCGATAATGAGTAATGGCTTCTTTGCCCGATTCGCGTACTACATAACGTAAACGATCCTGAGGATGTCTGCCGATAGGTTCATCGATTGTTCCACCTGCGGTCATGCGTCCACGGCTAATCGCCAGATATTCACGGGTGATGCTGCGTTCTTGCAATTGTTGCGTCAGGCTATTGTGTGCTTGTAAAGTTTTGGCAATCATCAATAAGCCGCTGGTGTCTTTATCGAGACGATGAATAATGCCCGCTCTGGGCAAAGTTTCCAGATTAGCATTATGATTGAGCAAAGCGTTCATTAATGTGCCGCTCCAATTGCCCACAGCAGGATGTACCACTAAGCCTGCTGGTTTGAAAACGATGAGTAAACTCTCATCCTCAAACACAATATCCAAGGGAATTTTTTCAGGTTCAGCATGAATCACCACTTCCGCTTCCGCATCGAGGGTGATAATTTCGCCACCGTCCAATTTATCCTTCACTTTTAGCGTTAAACCATTGACTTGGACGCGTCCTGATTTAACCCATGATTGTAATTTACTGCGCGAATAATCCGCAAATAGTTCTGCAAGTACCTGATCTAAACGCATTCCTGCCATTTCGTAAGGTACTTCTTCCATTAATTTTGTCATAACAAGTTCTTCTGAATAACACATAGTTAAGTTATACTCGCACGATAGTCAGCCATTCATTCGGCGAGAAAACCCCTAATGTTACAACGTGTCACGAGCATCATGCGATTAATTTTAATAAAATTTTTATTTATCGGCTTTTTAAGCCTAACACAAACAGGTTGTTCAACACTGAGCAATTTATTTTCTGGCGACTCTGCTTCATCTGAAGACGAATATGTGGGTTGGGATGTGGGCAAATTTCGTAACGAAGCTAAAGCCGCTCTCGATGCTGGCAGTTATGAAAAAGCCGTCAAACTCTACGAAGCTATTCAAACTCGCTATCCCTTTGGTGAAGGTTCTTCGCAAGCCGAACTCGATTTAGCGTACGCTTATTACAAGGCTGGCAAGTATGAAGAATCCGTAGCAACAGCTGATCGATTCATTAAAATGAATCCGCGTAGCGTAGGGGTTGATTATGCTTTATACCTAAAAGGCTTGTCTAATTATAACCGTGACATCGGATTTATTGACCGCTTTTTACCCACTGATACTGCACAGCGGGATCAAAGCAAAGCCCAAACCTCTTACAATAATTTCAAAGAACTGGTCGAACGTTTTCCTAGCAGCAAATACACGCCTGATGCCAAATTGCGGATGATTGCAGTCAGAAACAATTTAGCTATGCACGAAGTTCATATTGCCCGTTACTACATGAAGCGAAAAGCTTATGTCGCTGCCGCGAGTCGTGCGTCAGGTGTCGTTGAACATTATCAAAGTACGCCCGCTGTACCTTATGCCTTAGAGGTCATGCAGGAAGCTTATAATAATCTCGGTATGACTGATTTGGCTCAGGACGCTTCCCGCGTTTATGAACTCAACTACCCAAATGGTCCACCTGTTGTAGAGCATAAAGATGCCACTTTCTCGCATCAGGTGTGGGATTTTATTGGACTAGAAAAATAGCTAGATTAACGATAAATCAAGCGGTTACAGATAACATCCCTTAAAGGGATGTTATCTGTTTATAGATACTGACTTTTGCCAATAGCTGAAGCTATTGGACTCCTGAATATTAGAAAATCATTTGGACGTTTTTACAGGCTGACCATCCTTAAATTCGCCTGTATATTTTTTGCCACTTGAGTAAGTAAATGTACCTTGTCCTTCGGCTTTATCATTTTTAAATTCACCTTCATATTTGTCACCATTGGCGTAGCTAAAACTACCTTTTCCGTCAGACAGATCGTTTTTAAATTCGCCCTCATATTTATCGCCATTCTTGTAAGTAAATAATCCTTGACCTTCACGTTTAGAGTTTTTAAATGCACCGATATATTTATCACCATTTTTATAAGTGAATGTGCCTTGCCCCTCGAATTTACCATCTTTAAACTCACCACTATATTCATCACCATTGGCTGTGTTATACGTTCCTTTGCCGTCTTGTTTACCCTCTTTAAACTCACCTACATATTTATCGCCATTGGCTGAATTATACGTTCCTTTGCCGTTTGGCTTACCGTCTTTAAACTCACCGATATATTCATCACCATTAGTTAAAGTAATTGTGCCTTTACCTTCGCGTTTACCGTTTTTAAATTCACCAATATATTTATCGCCATTGGCTAATCTATGCTTTCCTTTTCCGTCTGGCTTACCATTTTTAACATCACCTTCATATTTATCACCATTGGCTAATCTGTAGATTCCTTGTCCATCTGGATTACCGTTTCTAAATTCACCTTCATATTTATCGCCATTACCTAAGGTAATTTCCCCGTGTCCATTAATACAGTCGCCCGTACAAGTATCGTCTGCAAATAATGTGTTATTGAATAAAAATAAACAGATAAATATTATTGGATAGAACAATGTTTTTCTTGCTGTAGTGTTATTGAATGGGGACATTGCGAAATTCCTAAAAATTAAAAATGCGGAGGGGGAGTGTTTATGAGTTATTTGAGTGGCGAACACGTTTTAATTATGGATTCCAGTGACCAATTGAAAGCAGGGTGGTTTATTTTGTGACGTTTGATGTTGAGTAAACTGTGTAGGGTGCGCATCGCACACACCCTACTTAGCTTAACTTATTTTAAATTCGGACAATCCGCGTAGTTGAAATGAATAGCACCCACCGCACCAGAACGGTGTGGTTGGCTAGGTGTGTGTGGAGGTCCTTGTTCACCTAGTGCGGTTACATGAAGCTGCTCTGCTCTTGCTCCATGAGACATTAGTAAGTTACTGATTGCAGAAGCTCTTCTCTCAGATAAGCTCTGATTGCTTCCAGTGCTGCCAATGGTGTCCGCCGAAGCTGTGACATCGGCAGTTGCATTTGGATAGAGTTGTAGCCAATGACCTGCAACAGCTATGTCTTCATTGTTGACTTTAAATGGTTTATCTTTACCTGTATGGAAGTAGGCAACCGCTTGATAAAATGCTGTGTCTTGGGCATGATTTTGACCATGAACCTCGGTTAGCCATTGGCATAACTCTTTTTCAGATTCAAGACGATGTGCAGCAGAAGCAGACGCAGCATCCATACCTTTTTGATATTCGTCAATATTCCAATAATGGTCATTAGTCCAATGATCCAACACTTTGTTAGCGACGGCGCGTGATTTATTGGCTTGATCTTCATGCAGTATTGCCTGACCGTAATGACCAGCAACTGACGCATCAATTCCAGCGGTAAGTGCGGGAATGTCTTTTTGCGGTGGCGCACTGCAAGCACTGAGTGCGGTGATTAACACAGCAAAGGCTAGGTAGTTATAGTGTGTTTTCATAATTTTATCCTCTCAGTCAAATCCCCACCTTTTAGTGGCGGATGAATATAACGCTTTAAGTGCTTAGCAAAAAAAGTGAGCTTTCATTAAACACTTAAGCAGGGAGTTTTATTCGCCGTCGTCAGGTCCATAAGTAGTCCAGTAGCCTGGTAGGTGTTGACCAAAATAACGGGTATCTTCGCTAAAACGATTCCATACATAGGGCGGCGTAATATAAGGGTCAGTTGGAATAGGTGAGGTAATTAATTCTGCAACACCGACAACTGTTCTACCCACAGCTTCAAATGTTCCGCGTAACACGCCCCATGTTGAACCAACAAACACATTGCTTTCACTACTGATGTTAATAACGTTTTTGGGTAACTCAATGAAGCCAGTCGTTGTATTGGCAAATCCTTGGCTGGCTCTATCACTAAAACCAGACAAATAACTTTTTTCTTCTTCAGCGTTAGCAGTCGCTACAAATAGTAATGCACCGCTAAGCACACAGGCAGTCAATAACTTTTTATTCATGGTTAATTCCTCCTAAAATGTATAAGCCATCAGGTCAGTTATAACGGCTGTTAACGTGGTTATAACACTGACCAAAAAACCAATCTGAGTAAGCACTCACACATTATGCCTTCTCATTTCAAACAATAACTCAACACGATTCAGTTGTCTATGATAAGTCGCATAGAATGAAATAAATTGCCAAAACAAAGTCATTCTATGGTAAGACCATGCAGCGGTTTGTCAAAAACGTCTAGCTTAAATCAGGTTCACGAACCTACAAAAAAGCCCTAATAGCCGCTATGCCTTGTCCACCCGCTTGTTGTGCGCTACTTAAATCAGCTAGTGTTTGACCACCTAGCGCGTATACGGGGAGATTACATTGACTTACCAATTCAGCGAATTGTTGCCATCCGAGTGGTACGGTGTCGGGGTGAGTTTGGGTGGCTAACACTGGCGCGAGTACCACAAAATCTACCCCGATTTGTTCAGCGTGCTGGAGTTGTTCACGGTTATGACAAGAAGCAGCTAACCATTGGCTATGAGCGGGGCGTTGCTGCATTGCCATTAAATCACGACTGGTTAAATGCAGTCCGTCTGCCAGATGTTCAGCTTGTTCAACCGCTGAATTGATGAGCAGTAACGCACCATGTTGTTGGCATAAGGGATACGCTTGTTGAATAAACGCGTGGCTAGCTTCGGCTGATAAGTTTTTCAAACGCGCTTGTATCAGCTTCAAACCGTTAGCCAATAACGTTTGTAGATTAGCCGCTAATAGCGACGGCTCGCTGTCATCGAGAATGCCATAATGCGGTGGTAATTGTGTGGCGGTGATAATGGGCAGATTAGCAGCAGGAAAATCGTAGTGCTTTAAGTCCTGCACATTAACCCATTCAATGCGTTGTCCTTCTGCACTGCGTGCTTCACCTGCAAACTGCTCAACCAAAAATACCTTTAATTGCACGACTCTATCGGGGTATGAATGCTTGATAGTGATTAACGGAGTCGCGCTAAGCACCTCTATGCCCAGTTCTTCTTTGAGTTCGCGTGTTAAGGCTTGTTCTGTGGTTTCATGACTTTCGATTTTCCCGCCTGAAAATTCCCACAAGCCACCCTGATGACGAGCATCATCACGCAGGGCGATTAATACCTGTCCCTGTGGATTTTTAATAACACCAACTGCTACCCGTATCTGCATTTTTATGTTGCCGTCTGCTTAGGACAGACCTGCGAGGTTTTAAAAACCTCGCAGGTCTTGGTAATTACGTCCGATATTCAGCATTGATTTTCACATAATCGTAAGAAAAATCGCAGGTCAATACTTCCTGTATTGCTGTTCCGCGTCCTAATTTAACCGTCACGGTAATTTCTTGCTGATCCATCACCGCTTGTCCAGCGGCTTCGGTATAGTCATCGGCACAACCGCCATTTCTGACTATGCACACGTCATCCAAATATAATTGGACATCTTCCAACACCATAGACTCCACGCCAGCCCGTCCAACAGCGGCAAGAATCCGTCCCCAATTGGGATCACTGGCAAAAAACGCGGTTTTAACCAGCGGCGAATGGGCAATGGTTTTCGCAACTCGCACCGCTTCTTCATCGGATAAAGCTTCCTCTACCACGATGCGCATTAACTTAGTCGCGCCTTCGCCGTCTCTGATAATCAACTCTGCCAGTCGCTTACAAACACTCATTAACGCATCGGCAAATACCTGATAATAGCCCGAATCAGTGGTAATTTCAGGCGCGGCACTTTGACCACTTGCCATAATGACACAAGCATCATTGGTGGAAGTATCGCCGTCAACGGTAATGCGATTAAAAGACTGTTCAACGGCAAGAGCTAAACACTGTTGCAATAGCGGCTGTTGAATTTTGGCATCGGTGGCAATAAAACCCAACATGGTCGCCATATTAGGCTGAATCATGCCCGCGCCTTTCGATATACCGTTAATGGTGATGATTTCGCCAGCAATCGTAATACTTTTAGACACACCTTTTGGGAAAGTGTCGGTGGTCATAATCGCTTTAGCAGCTTTGTCCCAATTATCGCTATTAAGCTGGGCAATCGCGCTAGGTAACGCGGCAGTAATTTTTGCAACAGGTAACAATTGTCCAATCACCCCCGTAGAAAACGGTAACACCTGATTTGCCTTATCGCCTGTCAGCTTGGCTAATTCGGCACAAGAAGTTAATGCTGCCTGCATTCCTTTGTCACCCGTTCCCGCATTGGCATTACCCGAATTAATCAAAAACCAGCGCGGCGCGTGGGCTAGATTAGCTTTTGCAACATGAACAGGCGCGGCGCAAAACGCATTTTGGGTAAACACCCCCGCGCAACTCGAACCCTCAACCGCATGAAGCAATAAAATATCATCTCTAACGGTTTGCTTAATTCCCGCATTCGCCGTCCCTAAAGTAATCCCTGTAATACTGGGCATAATAGGAAAATCACACTGTCCAACTGCCATCATTAATCCTCGTTTTGTTTAAAAAATATTAGTTTTTCGAATATAACATTACCAAGCCAGAGCTTGAGAATAAGTAAATATCATATACATATTAATTAGGGAAAATTTGTTAACTGAATATCAGGTAAAAACTTAAAATCTTTACGATTATAAGTAAATAACGGCATTTGATAATAAATAGCGGTCGCAGCAATAATTGCATCGGGCAACGCTAAGGTATGAGATAAACCGTAATTGCGTAGATACTGTGTCGCTAAATCAAAAATAGCTTGTTGCATATCGAGTAATCGAAATGAATGTAGTTTTTTCTCGATAATGCGCAATTCATTTTTATCATGTGCGCCTTGCAATAATTCCATTTCAATAATCGAATTAATAAACAGCGTTGTTTCATGATGCAATAAATCGTTTAATACTTGGCTACGTCCGTTCATAAAATCAATAATGACGCAAGTATCACAAAGAAAATACTCAGGCATCGTTATTTTTTCTTGTCCAACTAGAATGTCTTAATTGTTTTCCATAACTAGCGGCATCTTCAATATCAGTAAATACTAGCTCGTTATTATCATCCACATCATAATCAATAGGATGAGAACAACTTAATGGGTCTATTATTGGCTTGATTTTTTGTTGATGTGGGAATTGCTGCAATAACTTAAATACTAACTCTAAATAGCCCTCATCGAGTTGTTCAATTTCCTGTTTTAAATCGTTTTTAGTTATCATTATTTCCCCAATATGGCGGTTTTTATATCTGCAAGGTCAACGTTGGTTTGCCCAAAAGCGGCAATCCAATTTACACGATTACAAGTTATTTTTTTGGATCAAAATGAAGACAAAACGGAATATGCCTTACTTTAAATGGCAAACCAGTTCTTTGATGAGAATGTTCTGAACAAAAGATTAGTGATTTTTCTAGGAAATCAAAAGCTTGAAGATTCTCTACATCACCATTATTTGCTAGTAAATGAGCTTTCCAATTTTCCATGATTTGTTTGGTATTAGGCTTACGAATATAAATTAATATCGCCCCATGACAATTGTTATATCCACCTGTTGAATATCGTGTTGTCAATTGCTGAAAACCTTCGTTTACCCATGTATAACCCCGACTATCAAATACCTTAGCCTCTCCTATCCATAGCCATTCCTTTTTTTCAACCGTCAAATCACAATGACCGCCAATTTTATTATCATGCCCAGCCGTGTATCCAAAATGACATAAACTACCTTTTATTTCAATCGTTAATCGATCTTCCCCGTCTTTCTTTCTTAACTCAAGATTCCTTTCCATCTCTATCACGATTTTATTTATGTCATCATACAAAATAGAAACGAATTCTTCATAATCCTTTGCAAGCAGACGATCAGGGAAATTACCTATTCCATCAACATCATTTTGAAAATCTTTAAGTGTCTCCAAACTTATTTTTAAATCTTTGTGCATTAACTATTTTGAACCTCATTAATCAAAGAACTTGGTTTAAAATAAATAAAAACTTTAGCTTCATAATCTTCAATAATTTCACCTGTACGGGGATGAATTAATTTACCAGTTTTTCTAGCATATCTAATATCATCATAATTAATATCAACATAGTAATCATCTTCATCGGAAATTTCAAAATATAAAGACAAAAGAGATACTTTATCACCACATAAATATTGAGTTGCTTTCAAAAGCTCAGCAGTTGAATAATTATCGCCAATTGTTTTTTTTAAAACGCTGTAAGTTAAGTGCGTCAACTGATCTACTGGATAAGATAATAAATAATCAAATATCTTTGTACACGCCTCGAACTGAGGTGATGATTCCCCCCAATCCTCGGCAAAATATGAAATGATTTGATTTTTAAGTTTTTGGTTCATTGCTCTAAGAAACTATTCAATTTACTAATCACAAAATTATAATCTTCCTTACCCGCACAATCTGTAATAATTGCCTCTGTCAAAATTGGTTCTTCCTGACTTAACATGGTTGCAGAACCCGCTAAAAAAAGCTCAGGTTTTGTGACTAACGATGTTCCTGTACCATGCTCCCAAGTTACCGCAATTCTATAAGCTGTAATCCGACCTTCAACAGCATCAAACCCACCCTTATGGTAAGCCTCGCTTCTTAAACACTCATGTCGCTGCCGCATTTTTTCATGTTTATTAGAGCTTGTTCCATCAGTTGTAAAAGCTAACTCACAAACACGACCTTCTCCTTCAGACAAATAAAGCTTATTAATGACAGGAAATAAATTAACCACATTATTAAGAATAAATTGAGTTCCTGTAAAACCAGTCACTAATTCTTGAAATGCACGTTTAATATTAATAAAGGATGTTTTTCTATCATCAGCTGGCACTTTACTGCCAACATCAACTCTAATTTCAATGGTTTCCGTCAATGGATGCAAAACTATAATATCAAAGGATTGTTTATTATGTCTTTTGATACCTATAATTTCAGAATATTCCGATAAATCGCCTCTTGGTGGAATATCAAATCGTTCTCTGATAAATCGCTTAGAGCAAAAAATTAATACTTGTTTTTCTTCACAGTTAATTACATCGACTAAAAAAGTATTATTTTCAGTATCATTTAATGCAACATCATCTAATAAATAGGGGTAATTGCTTTTAAATAATGACTCAGTAATTTTATAATTATTAAAATACTCCATTATATTTATGATGGTCTGTTTATCTTCTTTAAAAAAATGAACAGACCTGTCTCCTGTGATTAGATGTTCTAAATAAACAGAGTTTAATATTGCAATTAATTTATCCTTTTTTTCTTCACTACCTTCATCAAGAATATACTTAAACTTTTCAATAGTGCCATCCCAATTTCTACCGACTTTAATATTATGATGATGTAATATTGTTCTCATCACATGAAAAGAAATGCGTTTACTCAAGCTATCGATTAATAAATCAAATGACATAGGTCTCTCAAAAATTTAGCGTGTAGGCTGAGATAAATTGCGAGTCCCAGTATGTTGTCGAGATTATACTGGGATTCCTTGCATCATCCCAGCCTATGTAATACACAACACCAATTATTTAACTATAAACAGTGCGATAGGATGTGCTGAGGTACGAAGCGCATCGTTCGAGTTGATACGAATGATGCGCCTCTTATCGTTGGCACATCCTACGACACTGTAAGACAGCACTATTCGGCAGGCTCAGTGCGCATGGGGTTACAAGCACAAAAACGGGTATGGTTGTTAAATCTTAAAAAATATCAATACCTTGGCTATTTTTTCAACGTCTAATTTCATTTGTTCACATTGTGCTTTTAGCTGGGTGAGTTGTTCAGCTTGTTCACTCATGAAAAACGGTAAAATCACTTCGACTTCGATTTGTCCGTCTAAGTAATGAATTTTAAAATCGATAATGTCAGATTTAACCGCCGCAAAATAGTTATCCAGTAATACTTTTACGTCACGGCGATAAAGCGGGGTAGTTTTCTCAAATTTGCCTTCATCATTTTCAGCATCGATATGAACCAGTACATCCATGACATCATCAAAGCGACTGACTAATTCATCGCGTACCGCTTCACTAATATTATGCCCCTCAGAAACGGTAATGCGTGGGTCAACAATGACATGAGCATCGAGTAACGCATCTTCACCCATTTGTCGTGAGCGCAATAAATGAATACCTTCAACGCCTTCAATCGCCAAAATAGCGGCACGAATTTCAGCGAGTAAGTGCGGAGGTAATGAGGTATCGACCAACTCTTTAATACTGGCAATTAGTTGGCTTAAACCAATTTTAACCACCATTAAGGCAACGACAATCGCGGCAATTGCATCGGCAAGTGGATAACCTAACAGCACGGCACCGATACCGAATAACACCACCACCGAAGAAATCGCATCACTGCGTTGATGCCACGCATTGGCTAACAGTAATTTAGAACGGGTGGTTTTAGCAATCCGCTTAGTGTAATGATATAGCCATTCATTGACCAAAATCGAAATAGCCACGATGCCTAAACTCATCACATCGGGGGTCGATAGATGTTCAGGTTGTTCCATGCGTTTCATCACTGACCACGCAATACCGCCGCCGATAATAATTAAACTGAGTCCTAAAATAATGGTGGCGATGGTTTCAAAACGTCGATGCCCATAAGGATGCTCGTGATCGGCTTCTCGACTGCCCATGCGTACTGCAACAATCACCAAAAAATCGCTCAGTAAATCTGATAAGGAATGGATACCGTCAGCAATTAATGCCGATGATTGCCATAACATCCCGAAGCCAATTTTAAGCAAAGTTTGCGAGACATTAATCGCCGCACCGACATAACTGGCTTTAGCTTTTAATTTTCGGTCGCGTTCAATCTCAGAAATTTCAGCCATTAACCCGCGCCTACTTCAAGGAGAATAATATATTCATGATCGCCAGTCATGGTTTCCAGCACTTTATGTCCATTAATACGACACCATGTTGGAATATCTTGCATGACACCAGGGTCGGTGCAAATCACTTCCAACTGATCACCAACTTGCAGTTGCTTGACTTTATTTTGAGTACGAATGACGGGCAGGGGGCATAATAATCGCCGTGCATTGAGAGTTGCTTTAATCATAAGGAAATAATGGCTAAAAAAATGAGGAGCATTTTAACCCATTTACTGTATGAAAAATGTAGCTGTGTTTATTCGGGGCAATCCGTCGATTCTTTTGCTAGCCATGTAGGTCGGAATAAGCCTGTTTGAGCGATAGCGAAAACAGGTGTTTCCGACAAACCACTGACAAATCCGCTTGATGCGTTTAAAGGTTCATTTAAGACCAACCTTCTTTTTTAAACTTTTCCAGTTGTTTTTTAAAACCTTTCCTATCAAATAGATAATATAAAAACACGAGTAAAAATGGCCAAAGTACAATAGCCAGTAATTTAAATACAGTTTCAATATCCATAGTCACTCCTCAATTAAATACAGACAGCAAGTTTACAAGCCTAATAATAACGGACTGAGTTTTTCAGCAATATCCAGCACGGGTTTAGCTGCATCGCCTATGGCTAAAGCCGCTTCTTTAATCCCTTTAAAACTGAGTTGATACCATTCTTTATCGGGTGTCGCGCTTTTGCTTTCAGTCACCAAGGTATCAGCACGTTTTGCCATATTTTCTACTGCTTGCGCTTGTGCGGCGGGTACTTTGGTATTTAAGGTTTTGATTTCAGTTAATAACTGTTCTAACAACGCTTTCACCGCATCATCCGCTTTGGATTCTTTTAAATTATTAAAACTATTTTCGATTTTTTCAGCGGCAACGACTGAGCCATTGATTCTGGCGTTATCACCAATTTCTATTTTTATATCACTCACTTTTTTATCCCCTACATAATCACCATAAACATTAATAATCCCTGCTTTTACTTGCTCATCCTTGGATAAAATAACACCTAAAACTTTTCCTAAATCATATTCTAAACCCGATTCAGAAATATATACTTGCTCTCCTTTTCTAGCGAAAGCCAAAATCTGCCGATAAGGGGCTTTTTCTTCGCTTCTGATTAGCGTTTTATCACTGATACAGGCTGATAATGGCAACGCAATCCACTCTTTATAATCCAGCTCCAACCGCCCCAATATTTGCAATACTTCATTATTTAACAGGCTGAGATAATCTCTAGCATCGCCGCTTTTTACCCAAATCGATAATACCCGCTCATGATAATCCACTTTTAATAAAGCCAGCGATTGATAGCTTTTATTTCTTAACAATACGCCACGTTGCCAAACAACGTCTTTCACAATTTCTTCATGATGATTGACGATTAGTTCAGGCATGATATGACGTGGTAAAAAGCCACGAAACACAAATTCAAACGCTAACGCCCCACGTTTGAATTGTTCAAAGGGAATATCACGCGGTTGATCGGTGGATAATAATTCTGGAATAATTAACGTGTTACGGTCATGCGGCAACGAATAACATAATTTGAACTCCTGCATCGCATCCATGATAAAGCGGCATTTATCCATTGGATAATCCAGTTTGTTACCTTGTTCGTCACTAATTGGTTTATCACGCAAAATGGCAACCGCATCACGCAGGGTTAAGCGTGGCTGTTGTTTGTACATTAGGGTATAAACGCCATGAGTCAACCAACGCGGATTTAATACATAGTCGTCCAAACAGGCTAGTTGGGGGAAATAAATCACCACGCCTAATTTATCCAAAATATCCAGTAGCCAGTCTCTGTTTTGTACGCCTTCCGTGCCAATGCCATGTTCAGCGCAAATATCGATAAATTTTTGGTGCGATAAAAAAGCCGATTGAGGCGAATAATGATGCAACGCTTCCAACACGCCAAATTGTTCTTTAGTGAACTGCATTTGGTTAGTGCCAACGTCGCGTAATTGCTGGCAAAAATCCTGTTTAAAACTATCGAACTTCGCCTTAAATTGTGCGCTTGCCTGTGTACAAGAAATTGGATAAAAATCAACGATATTGGCATATTTGCTTTTGAGATAACTCATATCCAAATTAATGCTGGCTAGATCGGCTTTATTACCGACGATCATCACTGGTGCGTTTTTACCAAAACCTTTGACATGCTCTAACCAATATTCGGCTTGTTCTGTGCCACCAATTTCACTACGCGCATTCAGCACCAACACATATAAACACGAAGAACGTAAAAAGAATTGATGGGTCGCATGTGCCATCACCTGTCCACCAAAATCCCAAAAATGGGCTTTAATATCGCTGTCAGGTACAGACCATTCACGAATATCTATGCCCACCGTCATGGTTTCTTTGCCTTCCATGACAGGTTCACCGTGTAACGTGCGGATTAATGAGGTTTTACCCGATTCACCATAACCGAGGAAAATTGCGCGGACTCGGTTTAACGGTTGTACGGCGGTTTTTTGTACCAGATTTTTAAGATAGGCATTAACTTCCGCCGCACCTTGAGCCTGAATTTCTTCAGGAATGTTATTCCATTGTTTGAGTAATTCAACATCTATCCGCTTGCCTTGCAGTCTATCATCATACCAATCTAACCAGACATCAAAACCAGCATTTAGACTTAAGGCATCCTGTATAAAATCGTAGTATAACTGTTTCCATTTATTGGAGGCTGCCTTTAACCACAGTGGTTGCCACAATAATTCCTCTATAGATAGTTTTTTCAACATCACTAAGTCCTGTTGCATTGCCTCTATCAGACCCTGTTGCATTATCTGTATATCGTCGGTATCTGCGGCAAGAAAGCCATAGTCATCATAGTCGGCGGCAAGAAAGGCATTATTGGCGGCAAGGAAAGCATTAGCGGTGGCGTTAGCATTAGGGCTAGCTGCGTTGATGACGTGGGGAGCAACATAGTCGGCGTTGACATTGGTGCTGGCAACAGCTCTGACGGCAGCGGCAACGGAGGAGGGGTCGGTGACCCATATTCCCGTTGAAACGAATCCAATGCTACAACTATAAGCCTTGAATACTACCAGTAAATACTTGTTTCTATATTTTGTTTCCCAAAACCAAAACGCATCCCTATTTTGATTTTTCCCAGTAAACATACTTAAAAATACTCCTTTTGTAGTTGCTACTAACAGTGGCAACACCCGCATCGCTGAACGTACCGCAAACGCTACACACTTATCTTCAGGCACATCTTTTAACCGTTCCTTAATTTCGTCTTGAAACTGTTTTCTATCAAACATCCATCCCCCATAACGCCCAGTATTTAGCATTAACTTTTGCGTGTTAAACCCAACAACGGCGCACCTAACAATGCGGTTAGTATACCTACCGCGACCGTAAAACCAAACGCATGGACAATTTCAGTTGAACTAATCGCCAACAAGCCAAAGGCTAATAAAGTAGTGAGTGCGGACAAGACAACAGCCAAGGAAGTTAGGTAGGGTGGGCAAGTGTCTTTTTACTTGCCCACCAGTTTATGTCAATTCAGCGTGGGCGAACGATAGAGCTGTTTGCCCACCCTACATAGCGAAATAGTTTGGACTCCAACAATCAATTCTTTCACAGTCTCAAGAGCTTGGGAACACGCTTAAGAATTGCCCAATATCCCCAACGCGCTAAGGCTAGGCAAAAAGAAATAACCACCGCCTTGTGTAGAGACGAATTGTTGAAAACCGCATACGCGGCGGCGTAGCGGTTCATCTGGGATGGTGAAATTGCCGACACGACCAATTAACGGATCGTCTTCATCATATAAACCTGCAAATTTGACGTTGTTTATCCAAGTGTGTTGCACAAATTCAAATTGTCGTTCGATGTTGGCGTTTAAACAGATGAATACTAAACCACGCTCTTGACCGTCATCGCTTCTGGGATTTTCCAGTGCCTTGCCGTAACTACGACCACGGCGTAACAAACGATGGCGATTAGCGACGGTCAGTGATTCCGCATCGCTAGTGCCTAGTCCTACTGCTCTTGGATTGGCTCTACGAATATGTGCGCCGAATGGGCAACCTTTACCGTCAGGGTCTTTGCTGAAATCAAAATCGTTACTGACAGTTTTAGGATCGGTGTCTTGATTAGGTTCTACTAACGCGCCACTTTGCCAACGTCCAACCATTTTAGCGGCGAGATAATCGGCAGTAATGCCTTGCCGTGCGGCTTCTTCATCCATGAATGTCCAAAACGCGGCAACATCTTGTTTCAACTGGCGCAATACTAGGTAAGTCCCGTTAGTACCAAACTGTTCACTGATTGGGATTTGGGTTAATTTACCGTCATATTGATTGGGATAACCTAATAAAAATTCCCCCGTTGCTATTGCTGCTGCGCCACTAGCAGTTGGAAAACCTTCTACGATCGGATCAGAAATACCATCGGCAAAACCAAAATGTTCTACGGCAAAACCGTCAGCATCTTGTCTTTTTTCACCAGCGTCCAAATGCCAAACGATGCTAAGCCCTGCCTTTTTAAAAGCGGCTTGGTGTTGTTTCTGACTGGCAGCATGAATGCTGGCATCCTTAGAAAATAATAGCACTAACACGTCCACGCTATTGGCTTTATTGCCCCATAGCCATTGTTCAGGGGCATCACCATCTTGATCACCTAACAACGTTGAGCGGTGTGCTGAGTACATTCCTTCACGATATGAGCGTTCAAAACTGTTTAAGCTGGCTTCATCGAGTTGTAGTTTTTCCAGACCTGAATAGCTAATCGCCAAGTTCAAGCGATTTTCTGTGCTGTCGTTGGCTTTATCTTCTCCGTGAGTGATTTGACCTTGATCAAGCAGGTTTTTTAACCACGCTTTGGTTTTTTTTGCATCATTGATTTGCAGTAAATAATAACTAGAGCAGCTCATGTATTTGTTATAACCACTAAACACGATGCCTTGTACGTCTTGTAAATTGAGGGTTGTCATGGTCAATGTCCTTTATAAGCATTTAAGCCAAGCAGCCAGATTGGAAGAAGAGAATAGCCCTTCGTGTATGCTACGGTTATTGCCAATATTTTTAACCGATAAATCGGGATAGGCACTGTACCAAATCAATTCGGCTAGCTGACTGTTACGGGCAAAGGCTTTAAAGCGTTGTTCATCGCGTGAACCTCCTTGTAAAAATAGCCACTTGGTATCTGGAAAGCCGCGATTTTCACCCAATTGGGTGTTAGTCCATACGGCTGTTAGCCCTTGGCTAGCATGATCGATAAACTCACCCAGATAATTTTCCCAACTGCCGTCATAATTGCTCATAAACAATAGACGTTTTTTATCGGGTAGAATGACCCAACGGGCAAAATGAATGGTGACGATACCGCTAAGATCACCTTTAGTCGCCACCAATTTGGCAACTAGATTGATACCAAACAGCACAATTTTTAGAGTCAGTAACCGAAAACAGCCTGATTTAATTTCAATTACACTGGTCAAATGATTTTGTAACTGACGATCTTCGACATCTTGAACGGCACTGACATTGGGCGATTCCCACGGTCTACTGTCTTGCTTATCGCTAGATTCATGTGAACGTAGCACTATCGCATAGACAGCAGCCAACACTAACACAGCGATTGCTATTATTTGCGCTATTGACCCCAAGAAACCAAATAGCCCTCCCAATAAGGTTAATACCAACACAGCTAATATGGCTTTGAAAATCATGTCGCCATTGCTGTTTAAAAAGGGTTGTGGTTTGGGTTTGCTGGTAGAAGAAAAATGATTAGCGATAGTCTCGCGTATTTTTTCGGGTTGTTCCAGCAGCGTAGAACGGTTAGCATCAACATACTGTTCAATGTCTTTGCGCAATTGTTGTTGCTCATAAATGACATTGCGAGCTTGTCCAGGATGGGCGACATAAAAGGCATTCGCGCCGTAATCATGGCTGAGTAAATAAGAGCCTAGGTGGGCATTGTCTTGATAATCCTGACAATAACTATAAACGGTATTCATAAATACCGAATTGTCGTTAATTAAATCGTTGATAAAAGTGCTGATTTCTCCGTCAATATTGGCTTCAAAAACCAATAAAGCAGGCGTAGCAGATAGATTGCCTGACGGATGATTGCTGGGAATAATAAAAAAACTACAGTAATGTAGTTGCTGATAATGGGAAAACTGAATAACGTCATTTTTCTTTATATCTTTGCCAATTGGCTTCAGATAGTCTGTTAACGCTTGCAGCGAATTGGGCTTAATTGCCGTTATCACCGTCATAGGATTCTGTTGCATAACACGTCCTCTACTAAAGTTATTATCGAGTTGGCATAAGAACTCCCGACAAACTTTAGTCTTACTCCTGACTTTAAAATTAGGAGGCAAACGAAATTAAAGCTCAGAGTATTATGATGTGATTATTCTCCATTTTTACGTTGTCCAAATTTTTGCCAATACTCGCTGCTTTATTAGTTGTTCGATGTGTTCTTAAGCCATTGATAACGTATCGCTAAACCAGTTTGAATACAATATTAAATTTTATCTGGTAATTGGACGCTAAAAAATTGGTAGTGCTAAAAATGTAATGCTGGACTTAAGGCAGAATACAAGCTCTGCTTGCACTTGCAGGCAAAGCCTGCACTCCAGTAGCATTATATGTTACGAGTTAAAGATCAATGCGAATACCAAGTTCGATCACTCGCTCAACAGGGATTCTAAAAAAGTCTATCGCACTGGCGGCATTGTTAAATAAAAATAAAAACAAGGATTTACGCCATTCGGGTAACGGAGTTCTTTTTTTGAAAGTAAGTTGTTCACTACCAATAAAAAATGAGGTGTTATTAAAATCCAAATCAATACCTGCTTTCGCACAAAGAGCTAAATCTTGTCTTACATCAGGGTCTTGTTGAAACCCATAATAAAATTTTATGCGGTAAAAATTATGATTTTTACCGAAATTGCGAATTTTGATACGGTGTTCATAATCGATATAAGGTTCATCTTTGGTGACGATGGTCAATACAATGATTTGTTCATGCAGCACATGGTTATGTTCAAAATTATGCAAAAATACTTGCGGCACACCATGCAGGGTTTTGGCTAAATAAACCGCCGTACCTTGGGTGACAACCGCTGGATGATGCAGAACTTTTTCTTCTAAATCCTCAAACAATACCCGATTTTCATCGGCATACTTGGCAAGTAAAGCCCGACCTTTAATCCATGTTGTCATAATTAAAAATAACACTGTGCCTATTACTAATGGCAACCAACCGCCTGTGGGAATTTTTAAACTGTTGGCAAATAAAAATAAAAAATCGACCGTTAAAAAGGTGGCTAAAAATAAAATACTGGTTGATTTTTTCCATTGCCATAGTCTCTGAATGACTATAAACGCTAATACGGTATCGATAATCATCGTTCCTGTCACCGCAATACCGTAAGCGGAAGCCAGTGCGGATGAGGATTGAAAGCTCAATACCACAACAAATACGCAGACCATCAATAGCCAGTTAACGGTCGGCAAATACACTTGTCCAATTTCTCGTCCTGAGGTGTGTAAGATTTTCATGCGCGGACAATAGCCTAATTGTATCGCTTGCCTTGTCACTGAAAACGCGCCTGAAATAACGGCTTGCGAGGCAATTACTGAGGCAAATGTTGCTAATACTAATAGCGGATACATTGCCCAATGGGGAGCTAATAAATAAAATGGATTTTTTACTGCTTCAGGATGCTCTAGTAATAACGCGCCTTGTCCAAAATAATTCAGTAACAGGGCGGGAAACACAAAACCAAACCACGCATAACGAATCGGCTTTAAACCAAAATGTCCCATATCGGCATATAACGCTTCCGCGCCTGTGATTGCCAACACCACTGAACCCATAATTAACAAACCTTTCCAGCCAAGTTCAATTAATAAATGTACCGCATAATAGGGGTTAACTGCCATGAGTACATCGGGTACTTTAAGGATGTTGATAACCCCCAAAACAGCCAGAACCGTAAACCAAATACACATAATCGGCATAAATAAAATGCCTACTTTTCCTGTTCCCTTAGATTGCAAAACAAATAAGCCACCCAGTACAGCAATAGTAATGGGCAGCACATAATGACTGGATTTAGGTGCTACAATTTGCAAGCCTTCAACCGCACTTAATACCGAAATAGCGGGGGTGATAATGCCGTCGCCATAAAATAAGGCTGCACCAAATAAACCAATGGTCAAAATAAAGCCTTTAAGTTTGAGCGAATCTTTGGAGCTGTTCAACGCTAAGGACATCAGTGCCATGATTCCGCCTTCGCCTTTATTATTAGCTCGCATAATAAAGGTGGCGTATTTAATGGCAACCACTAAGGATAATGACCAAAGAATCAGCGATAACACCCCTAATACATGGATTCTATCAATCTGTAAATGATCGCCAAAAACTTCTTTAACTGCATATAACGGGCTAGTACCAATATCACCAAAGACTACGCCTATCGCGCCTAGGGACATTTGTATGAGATGGTTTTTAGAATGAGATGTGCTGGATGTGGACATATCTAGTGCATTAATAAGGGATTGTAGGTGTCAACTGGGAATTATACCCAATGTAGTATTTCAAAAACCAAGTTGTTGTCGATAGTTAATAATTTAGTTCGCTAAATTTATCAACCAATGCTGAATTTTATCGGTTGCTTGGCGCGTTAATTGTGTAAATCCTAGCACAGCTCCTGCCGCGTCTGGGCTTGCGCTAGTCTGTTCTAATTTAAAAATTTGCGTTGCGATAAGACGATCGCTCTGTGGCTGGTAAGTATTAACTACCATAGCTAGCACGACTCGCGCTTGCTTCGGACTGTCGAATTGCTGTTCAAAATTGAGTAGTTGAATCTGTAATCGCTGTTTTGTGGGGTTCATGCTAGTTTGTAATTGTTGTTTAAACAATTCGGACGGTGGCGCGATCCATTGATCTAAACTGTAACAGCGTAGCCGTGTGGGTTCAGAATAAAGTAAGCGAAACTGAATACATTCATTGGCAAGCCATGCGGGTGAATCAATGCTAATCTCTGATTTTTCCAGTGATTGTGTCCCTGTCGGCAAAGTATATAAACCAAAATCATGCCGTGCAGGTTGCTTGTTAGTGAGACTACACGCCGCGCTAAGCAGGATTATCAAGCCGATAACTAATTGTTTCATTTGCTCTCCTCATAACCTGCTTCACCTGGCCCTGGTTCTGAGGACTTAGGCCCTAGTAACAGTGACTGGGGGTTGTTTTCTAGCAAGGTAGCGGTACTTTTCACCTGTTGTGAAGTCGATTGTAATTCTGTCAGCAGTGTGTTCATTTTGGGTAAGGTGGATTGCATCATCATATCGCCTATGTTTTTGCCCGTATCCGCAAACTGCCCTGCTTTATCGGTAAAGTTGCCTGTTTTAACACTCAATACGCGCAGTTCTTTGCTTAAGGTTTGTAATTCATTGGTTAAATGATTGATGTGTTTTAAGGTATCTTGGGCATCGTGGGTTAAGGTGGGAACACCTGCCAGTGCGGTATCGATACTTTTATTCAAATCGTTCAATTTTTGGCTGAGCGTTTTTAGATTTCCCAAAATATCGCCGATGTTTTCGGTGTTTTCATCGTTTAATAAGCCATCCAAGCGGGTCATTATATGATCGCCTTTTGCCAACAAGCGTTCACCTGAATCTAATAATTTATCAGTGATTGAGGCGCGTAAAGGAATACGATTAGCGGTATCGCTGTTATTATCGGGTAAGCGTTCGGTAATTTTACCTTCATCGGCTAATTCAATTTGTGTTAACCCCGTCACGCCTTTTAAGCGCAATGTTGCATAAACGCCTTTGGTGAGTACAATTTTGGTATCAACTTCAATCGGCACCAAAATAATACCTGAGTCATTGGGATCAAACTGCACACTGATGACTTTACCAACCTCAATACCACGAAAGAATACTGTTGATTGCGGATTAAGCCCCGACACCGAAGCGCGGGTAGCAATGGTATAAGTGTTACGCTTTCGATCAAAATGCCCCATCCAAAAAATAATGACAGCGGTGATAATGACTAACACCAACAAAAATAAACCTGTCATCAATGCGTGATTATTTCTACCCATAACGAAATACCCGCTCTGCGCGTTTATTGTGAAAAAATTGTTTAACAAAAGTATGTTGACACGCCAACACCCCGTCTAGCGTTCCAAAAGCCACGAGCTGATGCTCCGCTAACACTGCCACTTGAGTACATAAATCACGCAGAACATCTAAATCATGCGTGACCATTACTGCGGTGAAATTAAGTTCTTTATGCAGTTCAGCGAGTAAATCAACAAAATCTTGACTGGCAATCGGGTCTAAGCCCGCAGTAGGCTCATCTAACAACAATATACTCGGTTCTAAAATCAACGCCCGCGCTAGTGCCACGCGTTTAATCATACCGCCAGATAAATCCGCTGGCATCAAACGTGCGTCACTTTCAGTTAATCCCACCATAATAAGTTTCATAAATACTAAACGATGCACGAGGTTTTCATCATGAAAGCCCAATTCGCGTAGCGGAAAAGCGATATTATCAAATACATCCAGCGCACTGAATAACGCGCCTTTTTGAAATAATACTCCGAAACTACTGAGTAACGTTTGCCCCTGATTCGCTTCACTGATAGATTGTCCCAAGACGAAAATCTCACCTTGACTAGGTGAATGCAAACCGATAATTTCGCGCAACAGAGTAGTTTTACCACAGCCAGACGCGCCCACCAAGCCTAGTATTTCTCCTGCGGACAAACACAAATTAAGGTCTTGATGAATGACTTTATCACCAAAATGCGTCCACAAATGCTTAAGTTCAATTGCGTAGCTTACACTCATGGCATTCCGACACGCATAAATAAAATAGCAAACACTGCGTCCACCATAATCACAATGGTAATCGCAGCAACCACAGAATTAGTGGTTTCATTACCCAAACTTTCGGTATTCGGTTTAATACGAAAACCAAAATGGCAGGCAATCAGGGCGATAAATAAACCAAAAGTCGCACTTTTAATTAAACCAATAAACACATTGAGCAATGGCACAACATCGGGTAGTTTCATAAAAAACTGCATTACACTTATATCCAATGTCGTTTGCGCGGCAAACATACCACCCAGTAATGCTGTGATGCTCGTCCAAATACTTAACAGAGGCAATACAATAGTCAATGCCATCACCTTAGGAAAAACCAAGCGCACAGAATGCGAAATACCCATTGCTGATAGCGCGTCTAATTCCTCAGTCACTCGCATAATACCAATTTGCGCACTCATGGCAGAACCCGAACGCCCTGCAACTAAAATAGCTGCCAATAATGGACCTAATTCACGAATAATGCTCAAGCCTAAAATATTGATAATATAAATTTCCGCACCGAACATTTTTAATTGCAGAGCTGATAAATAACTTAACACAATACCAATTAAAAAACCCACCAATGCCGTGATACCTAAGGCTCTGACTCCTGCATCGTAAATCGTGATAGAGATTTCTGCCCAAGGAATATCTTGTGGATGGGTTAATAAATAAATACTATCCAGCACCAACTGCCCTAATAAGCTTAAAAAACTCAATACCTGTATCCAAAAGTTTACCGCAGTTTGACCGCAATGCTCTAACAGCGAACGAAAACGAAACGGCGTGACTTCAATAGTACCAACAGATTGTGCTTGCCAACGGGCGAATAAGCCTTGATGTTCAGGCTTTATTTGCAACGCACTCGGCATTTTTTCGCCCCATGCTTGCCAAAGTATCAAAGCTGCACCGCTATCTAACATATCTACACAACGCATATCCCATTGTTGGGTTTTATTTGCGCTGATGTTTTTGAGTTTTTGCTGTATATCCACATTCATCGACAAACTACGCAAATTCCAACAACCTGATAATTTGACACACACTTGACCATCATCTTGCTTGAAGACTTCTAATACAGGCAGTAAATCTGGATTTATTGGCGTATTTATCATAGATTAGTTGGGGTAGTGTATTAAATCTGTTATTTTTACTTTTGAGCATGATTGCCAGTCCTTTATAAGGACTGGCAATCATTAATATAGCTATAACAGGTTTAACCCATCACCCAGAAAATGAGTGAATGTTTTTAGAATCTTCTGACGCACTAATATAAATATTACTAATATTTAAAATACTGGCGATTTTACTAACAAATTCCGCTTCATTTTTACAGTAGATAATGGCATTTTGATAGGTAAAGCGGTATTCATTGTGAATATGATCTAGGCAGGTAATAACTAAAGATTTATTTTTTGTACAGCGTAGATAATCATCTTTATTTATCGCATATTCTAATAATGATACATCGAGCAGTGCGATTCTTAATGCGCCTTGATATTTATTAGTGATATTAGTTTCGTGGGGGTTTTTACTAATATTATGGGGTATGGATTCATTGGATAAAGGACCATCACCATGTCTGGTTTGATAGGCGCGAGTTATTAAATAAATCGACAGTGTTTCATGTCCTAATAAAGTTAATACGTTTTGCGTGTCGGTATTTGAGCGGGTAACGTGGGGGAAAAAACCAATATTTTTATCGAGCAGCAAACCTTGCGATCCTTCAAATAAATAACTGTAATTATTTTTGGGTACATCGTGGCTTTTTTCAATGTGAATAGAATGGGTAATAAGTTGACAGCATTCTAAAAAATTACTTAAATCCACTGTGTCATCAGCTGAATAAAAGTCTTTTATTAACTTGATCTTAGTTTCTAATACCCAAGGATAAAATAAATCAGCAAAGGTTAAGGAATAATGATGTTCTTCGCGATTTATCGTATCGCCAACACCCACACCACAACTGCCGTGTTTATTATTTTTTTGGTTATACGCTATATCGTAAGGCGTAGTCACTGGGCAATGCGCATCGATAAATAACAGCGGCTTAATGCCTTTATTCAATAATACTGATAATTCATTAACGATACCAATGGGATCAATGGTACAGAACTTGGAAAAATAACTGGGCGCACCTTTTAATGTTCCTGCACCAAAATTAGAAAAAACGTGTCGAATTCCATTACTGACAACGGTATGTCCTGCTTGTTGTCCACCTGAAAAACGAATAACTAATGGATTAGTTGTTTGGGAACAAAGATAATCGATAAATAAACCTTTACCTTCGTCCCCATAACCTAAACCTATTACTGCCTTGTTTGCCATTGTTATAAAATAATCTGCGTTTTTTCTTTGATAATATCGTCTGATCCCGCTGCTGAAGCGGTTACTTTAGACACTATATCAGGGATTATTTTGGCAATCTCCGCGTGTTTTTCCACCAGAATGAGTTTATCACCCATTAACTCTTTCCATCCATCCATCACAGTTTGTTGGCTACCTGAGGAGGTTTCTTTAATATGCAGATGGTAAACGTGATAATGTTCACGCGCTTTATCCAATAAGTCACTGGCAGAGTAGTTTTGATATTGTCCATTACCCATTATTTTTTTAAGAGCGGTAATGGGTAATTCGCGTAATGTGGGTTCATCACCAATGGTAAATAGAAAACCTTTTTGTTGTCTTTTTTCAACGCTGTCTAATACAGTATGGAAACCTGCAAAATACCACGCTAATAAATAACTTTCTCCACCATTACCACCGCCACCGCCTTCGAGATAGACTTCGGTTAGCCATTTATCCAATAATTCATCGCTGGATTCAAACTGCCCGACTTGTAAGGGACTGTTATCACATTCATGATCGCCGATGGCGAGAAATAATAATTGTGGGTCTTTAATATTACGTTGAATAATATTACCCATAATTTTAGGTAAACCTTCTTTCACAAGAAAGTGTGGAATAGACCCCATAGAACCTGTAACATCCAGTGCTAAGATAATAGACACGGTATTAGGATGTTCATCAGAATCTCTGGATTCTCGAAGCATTATGCCATGCGGATTCATCGCATTGCTGGCACTTGGTGAGAATATTTCGCTGGCAGGTTTGGTGGTATAACCCAGTGTTGTTGCTCTTGTTGTTCTATCATCGAGAGAGTAATCGCCCATGCCCATTTTATAATCCTCCAAATAAGTATTGGTATCTCTTTCTGGCTATTTCTAGGGTTATTTCGGTATTACGGATTTTAATACCTAGTTCAATATCTTTTTCTACATAATCGACAGAAATAAAATCACTGGCGAGAATGAGGCTTTGTGCGTTAGTCGGAGACAGGTCTAACATATTGTCCTGTTCGCGTTTCATTTTTTTAATATTGAGTTCTAGGTCTTCGATTTTACGTTTGTAAACTAGCTCGGTATCTTCGGCAATGGCGGTCGCTCTGTCATCGCGTATTTGTCGGTTATTGCGTTTTAGAGAGCTAAAAAATGCGCCCTCTACATCGGAGTCGGATGGAGCGGTTAAATCTTTGTCTTCTTCCATTTTATTTTCCTCTAATGTTAATTATAAGTAATGTAATACGACTAACAGCTTAATTATAAAATCTGATTTTCCAGTTCATTTAAATAGATAAATTCTGGAGATTTAACACCTGCTTTTTTTCTAATGTCTATCAATGCAGGTGATTCAAAAAAATTTCTAGCATTATCCAACGATGTCCATTTTGAAAAGTGAACGATATTGTTAGTATCGTGTTGGACATTTAAGAGTTGATAACTTATTTCACCTGCTTGTTTTCTGATGTCAGAGGCTTGGTCGAAAACTTTTTTCCACGCGGCGTAATCAACGACTTCATGAATGATTAAAACATACTGCACTGAGCATTTTCCTTTATCTCATTGTAAGGTGAATGCGTAATAATTAACACATTATCTGAAACAAGGCAAAAGAAGTATTGATGACAATGAATTTTTAATTGTTGATAGTTGTAAAAATAGTAATGTTGTTATGAAATTAAAAAGCCTATTTTTTGACTATTTTGAACCTCAATCGCTTTAATTTTTACTGCTACCCAATATTTAGTATTAAGGATAACTATTAAAAACAATGGGTTAAGATGGTGTTGCAAGGCAGATTTTAAGTTTTTTATTATCTCATTACGCAAATTGACACGTTGTTGTATGGTGGCGAACTGCCTGTCCAATAGTTTGCCATTTGACTTATAGTAGTAACGACAGTAACTTAGACAGCATTTTTAAACCTACCCTCATAAGTCATTAAATGGAACAATTTCATAGAATAAGTCGTTTACCCCCTTACGTTTTTAACATTGTTAATGAATTAAAAGCCAAAGCGCGAGCTGCTGGTGAAGATATTATCGATTTTGGCATGGGTAATCCAGATCAACCCACGCCGCAACATATCGTTGATAAGCTAATTGAAGCGGTACAACGCCCTGATACCCATCGTTATTCGGTTTCTAAAGGCATACCACGGTTACGCAAAGCAATTTGTGACTGGTATAAAATTCGTTTTGATGTTGATCTCGATCCTGAAACCGAAGCCATTGTTACTATTGGTTCTAAAGAAGGCTTAGCGCATTTAGCCCTTGCTACATTAGGCCCTGGTGATGTGGTACTGGTGCCAAATCCTGCCTATCCGATTCATCCTTATGGTGTGGTAATTGCGGGTGCGGATGTGCGCCATGTGCCGATGATTGACGGTGTCAATTTTTTTGAAGAGTTGCAAAAAGCCATTGTTGATTGTTGGCCAAAACCAAAAATGTTGATTCTTAATTTTCCAGGTAATCCCACCAGCGAATGCGTGGAACTGGAGTTTTTTGAAAAAATTATTGCGGTGGCAAAAGAGCATAATATCTGGGTGGTTCAGGATATTGCTTATGCGGATATTGTATTTGATGGCTACAAAGCCCCGTCAATTCTACAAGTCGAAGGCGCGAAAGACATTGCGGTAGAATTTTTCTCGTTGTCTAAAAGCTACAATATGCCTGGTTGGCGCGTGGGTTTTATGTGTGGCAATAAAGAGTTGGTGTCTGCCTTAGCACGCATTAAATCCTATTTGGATTACGGCACCTTTGCACCGATTCAAATCGCCGCCATTGCCGCCTTAGAAGGTCCGCAAGACTGCGTAGTGGAAATTGCTGAAATGTATTGCAAACGTCGGGATGTGTTATGTGATGGCTTAAATGCGATAGGCTGGGCAGTAGAAAAACCCAAAGCCACCATGTTTGTGTGGGCAAAAATTCCTGAGCAGTATCAGGCAATGGGATCGCTAGAATTTTCTAAAAAATTATTGTTAGAAGCGAAAGTCGCCGTTGCACCAGGGATTGGCTTTGGACAATACGGCGACGATCATGTTCGTTTTGGTTTGATTGAAAACGAACACCGTACCCGTCAAGCGGTGCGGGGTATTCGCTTGATGATGAAGAAAGATCAGAAGACGGCGAAGTAATAATAATTCTGTGAGGTGGGCAAACGATAAAGCTGTTTGCCCACTTATACGGCTGAAAAATCTCTAAGTTTGTTATCAAATCAAGCGATTAAAGGCTTAGCATTCAAGTTAGACTACCGAATGAGTTTTACAACTAGCTTGCGTAACTCTTCAAAAACCAGCACTGATACAGCAATGCCCGTAGCTAGCAACCAATCTTCCGCGCTTAATGGCGTGGTATGAAAAATAATTTCAGCTGATGACCATTGCACAATGACGATTTGCAACACAATCACACTGAGAATGGATGCCCATAAAATTTTGTTGGCAAAAAAATTCCGATTGAAAGCACTGCCTTTTTCAGTACGCGCATTAAAGGCATTGAATACTTGAAACAGCACAAAGGTAGTAAATGCTAAGCTAGTGGCATGAAGCTTATCTCCAGCTTGCAAATCGACATACAAAACACCTAGCGTGCCGATAGCCATTATTAAGCCATAACTAAATAAATTACCAAAACGGCGTAATGACAAAATACGGTCATCGGGTTTGCGCGGTGCTTCATTCATGCTATCAATGCGAGCAGGATCAACACCTAGCGACATAGCGGGTGGGCCATCCATAATGATGTTAATCCACAATAATTGTATTGCAGTAAACGGCAATGGTAAGCCTAGCAACGGCGCAACGGCTACGCATAAGATCGCTCCGATATTGGTGGACAATTGAAAACGAATGAATTTAACCATGTTTTCGTAAATCCCCCGTCCCTCTTTCACTGCTTTGACGATAGTGGCAAAATTATCATCGGTCAGTATCATGGTGGCGGCTTCTTGGGCAACATCAGTTCCTGTGATGCCCATTGCGATACCAATATCAGCACATTTGAGAGCAGGCGCGTCATTCACGCCGTCACCTGTCATCGCAACAATATGACCTGATGCTTTTAAAGCATTCACTATTCTGACTTTTTGCTCAGGTGCGGTACGCGCAAAAACACCAATGCTGTTAATGCGTTCAGTCAATGCCGCATCATCCATGGTGCTTAATTCAGTGCCGTCAATAACTTCACCTACTAAACCAATTTCTTCAGCGATTGCTGCTGCGGTGAGTTTTTGATCGCCTGTGATCATTTTGACGGCGATACCTGCTCTGTGACAAAGTTTGATTGCCTCGCATACTTCCACTCTTGGGGGATCCATGAGACCGACTAGCCCGACAAATGTTAGTTCTTTAATGTAGCTAAATAAATCATCTTCCCATGAAAAATCTGCCGTTGGAAATGTCCGCTTGACCAACCCTAATACCCGCAAACCTGTACTTGCCATCTGCTCATTTTGCTGTAACAGAGTGTGGCGTTGAATGGCAACAATATTGCCTTGTTCATTAAGTTCTGATTGACATAACGCCAGCAATACTTCAGGTGCCCCTTTAATAAATACGATAACTTCTCTGTCTTGTCGATGAAAAGTCGCCATGAATTTATGCTCAGCATCAAACGGAATTTCAGCAACGCGTGGCAGTTGTTCATTGGCTTGTTCTTTGCTTAACCCGCCTTTGGCAGCAAGCACCAATAACGCGCCTTCCATCGGATCACCTAGCACCTGATTGTCGCGGACACAGCTGTCATTACATAATGTCAGTGCTAACAATAGCTCAGTTAAATCTGTTATTGATCCATTGCTAGGTAAAATTTCACCTGCTATTTCATAGCCTTCACCGCTAACGCTATAGCGTTGCCCTTTATAATACAAAGACCGTGCGGTCATTTGATTCACTGTTAATGTTCCTGTTTTATCAGTACAGATAACCGTGGTACACCCCAATGTTTCTACCGCTGATAGGCGTTTAACAATGGCGCGTTGCTTTGCCATGCGGTGCATCCCTAACGAGAGCGTTACGGTAACAACGGCGGGTAAGCCCTCAGGAATTGCTGCGACTGCTAACGCAATAGCGGTAAAAACTGTTTCGATGAATTGCGGCGATTGCCAAAACAATTGTGTTAGCGGTTCGCCACGCAAAATGGTACTGACGAACAATACCAGCACGATGAACAACGCGAACAACGCCAAGCGTTTGCCTAAACTATCGAGCTGGATTTGTAAGGGGGTGATTTCATCTTCAGTTTGCGCTAATAGAGTAGCTAATTTTCCTATTTCAGTATTCATGCCTGTTGCGGTTACCAGCATTTCTGCCCGTCCGCGCACTATCGCATTATTCATATAAAGCATATTGATCCGTTCGGCTAACGGCGTATCGGCATTTTTAAGTTCGCGTTTGTGCTTGGCAACAGGGACAGATTCACCTGTGAACGACGATTCATCGACTTCTAAACTATTAGCCTTAATAATACGACCATCGGCAGGTATTTTATTGCCCGCTTCTAAAATGACAATATCACCTGGCACTAATTGATCGGCAGATAGTTCTTGTATGCTTTTATCACGACGCACTGTCGCTTGTAATGCCAACATTTTTTTCAGCACCGCTAAGGATTTTTCTGCCTGAAATTCTTGATAAAAACCTAGGCAAGCGTTAATCATCACCACAATCAAAATGACGATACCGTCTGTTAAATCACCGATAGCTGCCGCCAGAATTGCCGCGACAATCAGCACTATAATCAAGACACTTTTAAATTGTGACAGTAATAAATGCCAAGCTGGTTCGGGTGGCTTTTCAATGAGTCGATTAAAACCGTAATAGTTCTGCCGTTCTTTGACATCTGCCTGAGTTAAGCCACTGCTTAATTGGGTTGATAGTTTATGTAAGGCTTGAGCGATTGATAGCGTATGCCAATCGTGCTGAATGGGAGTAGGTGCTGTGTCGTTTTTTTCAACAGGATGTAACCATTTTGAAAGCATCCATAAGATAACGACTAGCATCATTGCAGCTAGTAACACAGCTATCATGATAAACGCGTAATCATCCAAGAAATCGTTGTAGTCTGACATACTGTTAAAACCATTTAGTAATGTTGAGGGTTACCAAAAATGCTGTTACATACCATTTTTCGTGGATAATGCGTAACACCAGCTAAGACATTCTACACTCATAGTTTCTGGTTAAATAACTAGAAACGTAAAAATCAGCACACAAAATTACTAATTATTACTGTAATTAAGCATTGATCTGAGCCTATTCAGTATAAAATAGTTAACATCTTTATTAAGCGGCTACTTTAAACAAACGTTTTAACCCATTTTTGTCGTCATGTAAGTTAAAAAATACCTTAATTGACGCTTAAACCTTCATTTTTATGATTTTAAACTAGATAATTTCATCATGTCAGAACAAAACAACACGACAGATTCAACGCAATCGGCAGTAAAACGCTTGCAAGACTTTATTAACCAACAAATCATCGGACAAGATGTACTGGTCGAGCGTATGTTAATTGGCTTATTAGCCGATGGGCATATTTTAGTGGAAGGCGCACCTGGTCTTGCTAAAACCCGCGCCATTAAAGTGCTGAGCAAAGGTATAGAAGCCGATTTTCATCGTGTGCAGTTTACCCCAGACTTATTACCTGCGGATTTAACAGGCACGGAAATTTATCGTCCTCAAAAAGACGAATTTGAATTTCAAGCGGGGCCAGTGTTTCATAATTTGATTTTAGCGGATGAAATCAACCGTTCTCCTGCTAAAGTTCAAGCCGCGTTGTTAGAGGCAATGGGAGAACGGCAAGTCACAGTCGGAAAAATGACGTATCCGTTACCACAATTGTTTATGGTGATGGCAACTCAAAATCCCATTGAACACGAAGGCACCTATCCTTTACCCGAAGCGCAATTGGATCGGTTTTTACTGCACGTTAAAGTGGATTATCCCAGTGCTGAACACGAAAAAAATATCCTGCATTTAGTCAGAGCGGAAGCACGGCAAATTCACCCAGATTCAAAACAGGAAAAAAGCCCATCACCCTTTGTACCACTAAGCCAAGCTACCCTATTTGAAGCGCGTAATGAAATACTCGATGTGTTCATGGCAGACAGCTTGGAAAATTATCTATTGCAAATCGTGTTAGCGACCCGCAATCCAGCAGCTTACGGTGCAGACTTAGCTTCATGGTTACAATATGGTGCAAGTCCACGCGCCAGTATTGCTATTGACCGTTGCGCCAAAGCCAAAGCATGGTTAGCACAACGCGATTTTGTCGCGCCTGAAGATATACAAGACATTGCTTTTGATGTGTTACGGCATCGGATAATCCTATCTTATGAAGCCGAAGCCGAGGGCATTACTGCCGATCATGTCATCAAAGAACTGATTGCCCGCATTGCCGTCCCTTGAGTACCATGTTAAAAAAAACAAATATTGATGCCAGTGAACGGGTTTTTATCTCGCTAAAAACTTTGATTAATCTGGCAAAACCTGCGGCAAGCTTAAATCTAAAACGCAGCTCTATTCGTGCGCAAACCAGCGGCGGTTATTTATCGCACTTCAAAAGTCGCGGTATGGAATTTCAAGAAGTGCGTGCGTATCAAGCAGGGGATGATATACGCAATATCGATTGGCACGTTACCGCACGGACAGGAAAAGTTCAAACCAAAGTGTTTCGAGAAGAACGTGAACGCCCCGTATTTATTTCTGTCGATAACCGCCTCACCATGCACTTTGCCACCCGTGGGGTTTTTAAATCGGTATTAGCGGCTAAATTAGCAGGATTGTTAGCGTGGGCAGCGCAACACCAAGGCGATCGTATTGGAGGACAATTTTTTTCTGACACAAGTTGCCGCGAATTAAAACCACAAAATGGCAGACACGCGGTATTGCGTTTTTTAAGTACCCTAGTCAGTGGTAATGACTCTGAAAAACCAGTCGAAAACGTGCCAGTCATTACCTTAGATCATGTACTCGCCCGACTAACACAGCACGCTCACCCTGGTAGTTTGGTGACTATAATCAGCGATTTTCGCGGCATCAATGATGCGTCAGAAGTGCATCTGGCTAAATTGTCACAACATTGTGAAGTGGTGTTAATTTTTATTTATGACCCACTGGAAAATAATTTACCCAGCCAAGGTCGCTATCGATTTACCGATGGCGAGCGTGATGTACTTATCGATGCCAGCGATCAGCAACGCTTATTAACCTATCACCAGCATTTTGAACAACGACTAGAACGATTACAGCAGTTTGCAAAAAAGCGCGGCTTAACTTTTATACAATGCAGTACCGCAGACGATCCTATTCAATGCTTACGATGACTTAACAATAACTATGCAGCCAACTCAACTCCCGCTTAAAGACTTGCATCTACCCGACGCTATCGGCTGGTTTCCGCCAGCGTTTGGTTGGTGGTTGCTAGTTGTATTGATTCCTTTGCTTTTGATGTTTTTGTATTGGTGCTATCAACGCCTGACCCGCAAGACTTCGCTTAAAACAGCAAAAAAACTTTTGAATACCATTAAAAATAGCACGGCGAATAATAGCGAAAAGCTCGTAGAGCTATCTGCGTTGCTACGGCGGGTAGCGATCAGCGTTGCACCACGCGCACAAACGGCAAGTTTGACGGGGCAAGCGTGGTTAGCCTTTCTGGATGGTTCATTAAACGATGCACCGTTTACCAAAGGGGCAGGGCGGTGTTTAGCAGATGCACCTTATCGAAAATCGCCGCCCTCGGAACAAGAAATTTTTCAACTCATCAGTCTGTGTGAAGACTGGCTGAAAGCACAAAAAAAATCATGATTCATTTTGTATGGCTCTGGGCATTGCTTGCCTTACCGTTACCGTTATTAGTACGCTGGTTGTTGCCCGTGTGTAATCCTGTCGAACAGGCGGCGTTGAAAGTGCCGTTTTTAAACGACATTGCGGAGTTACAAACCCAAGCAACATTAAAAGTTAATTCATGGGGATTGTGGTTAGCAACGGTCGCTTGGATATTGTTAGTGCTTGCTTGCGCTAGACCGCAATGGTTAGGTGAACCTATTGAACAAGCGATTAGTGGACGCGATTTAATGATGGCGGTGGATTTATCTCGCAGTATGGAAGCACAGGATTTTATGCTCAATAAACGCCCAGTGGATCGACTTACCGCCATTAAAGCGATTGCCAGCGACTTTATTAATCGCCGTGTTAGTGACCGTATTGGGCTGATTTTATTTGGTACACAAGCCTATTTACAAACCCCGCTCACTTTTGATCGTAAAACTGTGCAGACTTTATTGGATGAAGCGGTGATTGGTTTGGCAGGTGATAATACTGCGATAGGTGATGCTATCGGTTTAGCAGTTAAGCGGCTTAAAAATCAACCTGATAACAGTCATGTGTTAATTTTATTAACCGATGGCGCGAATACGGCGGGCGAAGTCACACCCTTAAAAGCTGCTGAATTAGCAGCGGCGAATAAGCTAAAAATTTATACCATCGGTATTGGTGCTGATGAAATGTTAGTACCCAGTTTATTTGGTAATCGTAAAGTCAATCCGTCGCTGGATTTAGATGAAAAAACCCTTATTAAAATTGCCGAAAGCACAGGCGGTTATTATTATCGCGCCAAAAATACCGATGAACTCAATAATATTTATATGCGCTTAGATGAGCTTGAACCCGTAGAAAAAGATAAACAATATTTTCGACCCCGCACTGAATTGTATATGTACCCCCTAGCATTTGCCTTGGGGCTAGTGGCATTTTTGAGTGGTTCAAAACTGAGGTGGTCATGAATCTAGCGGACTTTCATTTTATTAGACCGTACTGGTTGTTGGCGATATTACCCGCCGTCGTTATCTCGGTATTAATGTTACGCAACAAGCTCAATCGTGGAAATTGGACTGCGTGTTGTGATGCCGAATTACTGCCTTTTTTATTGCAAGATAAAACCGTTAATCAAAGTAGACTATGGTTGACGCTAGGTGTTATCAGTACCTTATTGATGATTATTGCTTTAGCAGGACCCACTTGGCAGCGTTTACCATCGCCTGCGTTTAGAAATGATGCTGCTTTAGTGATTGCGTTAAATTTATCAACATCAATGGATGCCGCTGACATTAAACCCAGTCGTTTAACCATTGCCCGCTACAAAATTGCCGATATTTTAAAACAACGTAAAGACGGACAAACTGCTCTAATCGTTTACTCAGGCGATGCGTTTACTGTGACTCCGCTCACCGATGATACTAATACCATCGATAGCCAATTAGCGGCGTTGGCCACCGATATTATGCCCAGTCAGGGTAATAATACTGCCGCTGCATTAGAAAAAGCCGTTGCCTTGTTTAAACAAGCGGGCTTACAAACTGGGCAGATTTTATTAATTACCGATACCGTTGAAATGAATACCACCTTGTCCACGGTAAAAAAACTGGCTAACTTTCAATTATCCGTTTTAGGGGTAGGTACAGAAGACGGCGCACCTATCGCGTTACCCGAAGGTGGATTTTTAAAAGACGATCAAGGTTCAATTGTCGTCACCAAATTGAATGTAGCTAACTTAAGTAGCTTAGCCCAAACAGGACACGGACTTTATCAAACTCTAACTGCCGATGATGAAGACATAAAGTCACTATTAAACGCCTTTGATAAGCCCATACAACAAGGCAAAGCCGATAATGACATGATGTTGGAACAATGGAACGACCAGGGCGCGTGGTTATTGTTATTGGTGTTACCGTTGGCTGCGTTATTTTTTAGAAAAGGTTTATTATGCGTAGCTTTATTGGTGTTATTACCGCTACCCAAAAACAGCTATGCGTTTGAATGGCAAGATTTATGGCAACGCCCAGATCAACAAGCACTGAAAGCCTATCAACAAGGCGATTATGCCAAAGCCGCAGAGAAATTTGAAAACCCAAACTGGCAAGCCGCCGCGCATTATCAAGCGGGCGAGTATGAAAAAGCTTTAAAAACCTATCAAACGCAAACAGAACAAACCGCTGATAATATTTACAATCAAGGCAACGCGCTCGCGCAAGCTGGGAAATTAGAAGAAGCTATCGCCGCTTATCAACAAGCCTTGAATCTGAATCCAAACCATGATGATGCTAAATATAACAAAGAGTTAGTAGAAAAAGAGCTGGAAAAACAACCGCCCAAACAAGACCAAGACAAACAGCAAAAATCCGATCAAAATAAAGAACAAGAAAAATCGGACACGCAACAATCATCTGAAAATAAAGACTCACAATCGCAACAACAGCAAGATTCACAAAAAAACCAACAATCTGAGCAACAAGAACAGCAATCGGATGAACAACAAAAAAACCAAAAGCAAGAAAAAGGGCAGGAACAACTAGAGCAACAAGAAGATTCTAAGCCAAAAGAGCAATCAAAAACCGAGCAGCCAGCTGAACAGAAAAAAGACGAAACCAAAAAACAAGCAGCACAACAAGCCAAACCCGCCGACTCGTCAGCAAAAAATGAAAAACAACAAGCCAATGAGCAATGGCTAAACCGTATTCCTGATGATCCAGCTGGCTTGTTAAGACGTAAATTTAAGTATCAGTATGGTCGTAACCAATAACGGTATTTGTAAAAAAGATTAGTAAATTGAAATGAAATCATTAAACTAAAACAATACCCCTAGTGGAACTGTGCCACACGGCGCGGCGACCACATTAAGATATAAAGGTCATAATGAATATGTCGAATCAAGAAAAATCTGAATATAACACGACTTACGACCCTGATGCTGCGCTTGAGTTTTTTAAACTGGTTGGCAAATTGGAGTCAGTTAAGGATGGGGAAAAGTTTTTTGTGCAGGGACAGTCTAGTTTTTTACCCTTCTTGCAAGCCGATAAAATCTATTTATTAGTGGATGGTAGCGTAGCTATTCAAACAGACTTTGGAGATATTATCAATATTGAGTCAGGCGAAATATTTGGTGAATTCACTCCTTACTCAAGGAATAATGCCACTGCTATCGCTAATACTTCCTGTAAGCTACTATCGCTTAGCGAAAAGCAACTTGTGGCTAGTCTTAAGAAAAAGCCAGAGTTTTTGTTTATGCTTATGGATGGCTTAGTCAAGTATTTACAGAAAACAGGTGCTGAGAAAAGTATTGAAAAAAAAGGGGCTTCCTTGCCTACTAAACATAGAGACACTAAAAAAGATGCTGTATTGAGTGCCAAAATGCTCAATGATTTAAGAAGCACACTTGGAGAAACTGCGCTTACGGTTGTGCCTGAAAAGCGCGTAATTTTTCAAAAAGGTGCGGCTGCATCATTGATGTATGTGGTTCTTGATGGCACTATGACAATAAGTGTTGGCGATAACGTTGTCGGACGAAGTGGAGCGGGCGATATAGTGGGTGAAATTGCACTGGTAGCTCAACATTCGCGGACGGCAAGTGTAGTAGCTGAAACACGCTGTTCGTTACTTGCTATCAATCGGCAAACACTTCTTGAACTGGCTCAAACACTACCTGCTTTTGGAGTATCACTACTGCGGGTGTTAATTTCACGTTTGCCTATACGCGCTTAACTATCTAATCATTGGTCAAAGGAATATTTTAATGAGTAATTTCAGAATAAATACAGATCGCTTGTTAGAAGTCGATTTGCATAACGAAAAAGTCATGGCTATTTCAGGTGCGATGGTTGGCTACATGGGGACGATGAAATTTGAGAAATCACTGTTAGGCGGTGAAGGTTTATTCGGTGCGCTAAAGCGTAAAGTGACGAATGAAGGACTGTCATTAATGCAAACAACGGGGAATGGTACGGTATTTTTTGCCCACAATGCCGCAGAAATTACCGTTATTCCGTTGGTTAATGAGAAATTATTTATCGAAAGTAGCAGTTTGCTGGCTTACGATGACAGCCTTAAGACGAATACTACGTTTGCTGGTTTGCGTGGTGCAACATCGGGGCAGGGGCTATTTACCACCACCATAGAAGGGTATGGCAATCTCGCTGTTTTTTCGCACGGCAATCTGATTACCCTCGAAGTTGATCCAAAATATCCGTTGTTTGTTGATCCTGATGCGTTCATTGGTTACAAGGGCAATATCAGCCAAGAATTTGTTTTTGATGTCAACTGGCGCAATATGATTGGTGAGGCATCGGGAGAATCCTATCAATTCAAGTTCACAGGGCAGGGCGTAGTTTACATTCAACCTGCCGAACGCTAAGGAGCTTGCAATGCCAAGGTATCAGCAAATTAATGAAAAATTGATGGAAGTCTCGCTAAATGGCGAGGCAGTGTTTGCCAAAAAAGGCGCGATGATTTCTTATCAGGGCAATGTTGTTTTTAGGCGTTCTTTTCTCGCGGGCAATGGTGTGCAAGATTTTGCCATGCGAGTCTTAACCAGCGAAGGTTACGCGCTGATGGTGGCAGAAGGCACAGGCACAGTGTATTACGGTTACAACGGTTTTTTTGTCAGTATTATTCAGGTGGTGAATGAAACCGTGTTTGTTGAAAGTGACACCTTATTGGCGTTTGATGCACGCTTGCGCACTGGAACAATGTTTTTGGGTAATCAAGGCGGAGTGCAGGGGATTTTGCGTGGTGCAGTCAGTGGTCAGGGTTTGTTTACCACCACACTACAAGGCACAGGCGAGATTGCCATTTTATCGGATGGTAATGCCATCGGTCTGCCTGTTACCCCGCAACAACCCGTATTTGTTGATCCCGATGCCTATATTGCTCATAAAGGCGAGTTGAGTTCCAACATTGTCACTGATCTTAATTGGAAAAATCTCATTGGTCAGGCTTCGGGTGAATCCTATCAAGTTAAGTTCACAGGGCAGGGGACTGTTTACATTCAAGCAAGCGAGCGTTAATCATGACTAGCTATAATCCTAATACTTTACCTAAAAACGACAATTTGAGTCGTTTCGCCTTTGTCGTGGATGTGGAAGAAGAAATTTTTATCCGTAAAGGAAAAATGGTCGCCTTTTACGGACAATTGCAGTTTGAATCCCTTGGCTCTAGTGTTGTCGATATTTTAATTAAAGAAGCTTTCAATGCCCCCGCTTACATTCAGCACTTTATTATTGCCAAAGGACATGGGCAGTTAATTCTGGGTGATAATGGCAACGACATTGCCAGTTATGATTTAGACAATGCTAATATGACCATTAAAGCCAAGCATTTGCTGGGCTTCACCAAAGATATTGTTTGCCAAGAATCCACCATGATTGGTTTTTTAACCTTAATGGGTACGGGCAAAATACTTGCCTCTAGTAATGGACCTGTTCACTTTCTTGATTTACCCTGTCGTGTTGATGAACAAGCAATACTGGGCTGGGCAGATTGTCCAAGTCCGTCATATCGCTATGATTATGCGCACGTCAATGACTTGCTTTCATTGGTAGGTGTCATGACGGGCATCACCTTATCAGGCGAAGAGAAACAAATTGATTTTAGGGGTGAGGGAACAGTGTTGATTCAATCTTCTGAGCTGGCGTTAGGAAGCCCGACACTAGGGCATTTATTGTCACAATTACCCGCATTGGGTCGCAATGAGTTGAACAGTTTAAGCGCGGCGGTTGCACAACAAATAACCAGTCAAAATCGGTAATTCGACATAGACTAAAACTAGCGGCAGTCAAAAAACTTATTTTTGACTTCACTCATGCAATTTTTATAGCTCTTCAAAAGGCAGTGGGTTAAATCTGTTGTTTTTATTTTTGAGCATGACTGCCAGTCCTTTAAAGGACTGGCAGTCATTTAACCCACTACTCTTCAAAACAACACCGTCCAGCCACTGAGTGCTTGTTCTTTGGTATAGGATACACCGTCTTGTTTAATACCTTTGGGATTTAGCAGGGTGATAATGCCACCACTATTACCTAGCTGCGCACCTTTGCCATCGAGTTTCACTACAGCGGTCACTCCTGCATTCAGCAGTAGATTACCGATAACTGAACGGTTTTTGTTTTTATCGGCAATAAACCAACCCGACAAATCAACAACAGTTGGAGCAAGATTAATTAAAGTAACCGTCTCATGACCCACATCGTCACCTTCTGGATTGACCAGTGCTGCGACAATTTTGATACTTGGATTAGTGGGCGGAATAATACCGAGGCAATGACCTGTTTGATCGTCGGTATGCCAGCACTGTGACTGAAAAGCCAGAAAAATAGCAACCCATTTTTCTGCCACAGTTTCAACACCCGCACTCGCTACGCTTGGAAAATGAAACAGTAAACCGCCATCCTGCCAAACACCATCATCACCAACAAATTTTCCACTGTTACCTTGATTCATGTGAATATCATGAATACCGTTACCTGGTAGAAAGCCAAAATATTGGTCTTTTACTGTTTCAGGTCCCCAACGTTCACCGAACGCATAAACACTGGCACGTTCATCACCGATGGCGCGTTGCACATAGGCATCTATTTTTTCGTTAAGATCATTATCAGGGCCAGGAACGTTATGTGGTAAAGGGCGCATAAGTTTGGCATCAAATAAATTACCGCGTATAAAATCCAACGCCATAGCATTCGGCACACTTTGCAACGCCGTAAATCCCGTCGCAAGCGTACTCAATTTTGCCAGAATTGGATGCTGAAAATCATCAACAATCAAATACAATAACTCTGAGGGAGCAAGAGCAGATTTCACATTAATAGCAATACGGTAGTCGGTGGTATTGTCGATAAGATGAACTTCATAGTGCGGGCTTGATCCTTGCCCAATAATTTTATTGATGGCTTTTCCTTTTAGCACACCATATTTTTTAAGTGACATAATTCCTCCTAGGGAAAGATTTGCTGCCTATTATGTACGGTAAAAAATATGCCCCCAGTTGGAGCTGATATTTAGGTGATAACTGCGGTTGGTAACGGTAATCGTCCATTGCGATTCGCTTAGCAAATCAAGCCATTGCCCATCTTCTGGAAAAGTCAGATCCAGCCATTGCGCGTTGCCAGAAAAATTCAACGCAATCACCGCATGATGTAGTTTGTTTTGGCTGTCTACACAATAGCGGCGATACACCAGTAAATGCCTTTCCGTGTCTATACCGACACCGACTGAATTGAAACGGGTTTGCCATTCCTCCCAATAATCGGGGTAAAAACCATCACCGCGCAATACTTCATACTCATGACGTAAGTTGATGAGCTTGGTATAAACCGCTTTCAAGAACCCGCCGAATCTATCGTTTGGATAGTCCCAATGTAAGGGTCGCGGCTGTACACGTCGGCTACTGCCTTTATCATCTTCGGGTATCCAATAATCTTCGGCAAACTCTTGACCATTTTTAATCAAAATTGCAGCGGGTGCGGTCAGCATGGCGATGACGTAAGGCTGAGTACGATACCATTCCAATGCCCCTGCATTATTTTTCGCGCCCGCTTGCCAAGCGACATCGGCGTGATCGTGATTGCCGAGGTAAATCGTCGGTACTTTGCCAGTACCTTGCAAATAGCGGTTATTGTTCAGCGCATTCAGTAGGCTTGGCTTAATTTCACCGTCCCACAAACCACCGAAACATTCGCCGTACAGAGCGTTATCCCAATAGCTGTTGGCATCAGTGCTTTTGGTTACGTCCACCGCATCCATTTGTAGGTGTTCGAGTGTCATTGAAAAACGGTTTTTGCCAAGGCTGGCTATATCTTCCATTAATTTAGGTAGCCCTTTGTTGTCGCCACGGTTGTAGAAGTTGACGGTATTATCAAAACGAATGCCGTCAATGTTGAATTCCTCTATCCAATAACTACAAACATCGAAAATAAATTCCTGCGTACAGGTATTGTGGAAATCTAAATCTTGAAGACCAGCAAATTCACCGTAAAACTTACCTGTATATGGGCAAGTCTCATCATATTTTTGATAAAAAGCCTTGTAGGGGAAACTAGGAGACACATGATTAAAAACGCCGTCCATAATCACATGAATGCCGAGTTTGTGACATTCATCCATCAGTTTTTTCAGCCAAGACAGCTTTTCTTCTGGGTGATTAAGATCGTTGGCGTAACGGTATTCGACTGAATAATACAAGGCTGGCGTGTAACCCCAACTGAATTTATCGTTATTCCACGCTGTCCACGGCATCAACAAAATAGCGTTAAATCCGCAATCTTGTAAATATTGCAGCTTATCCTTCACAGCATCCAGTGGTGCGCGTACCTCACGAAACTCTGAGGTAAAATCGTCTATCATCAGTTCGTAGATTACCAAATCACGCAATGGCTTGCGTCCATCTTTTATCGGTGCAATGGCATTGTCATTGGGTTGGCTGCCACCGATAACAAAAGCCGCATTCATATTGTCTTTGCCGCCGTAACGAGTGCAGGGGTCGCTAACCCATCGCGTTTCGTTATCGTTGAAAGTCACATAATATTTATACTGGTAAAAACCGTGCAGGAGTTTGTTTGGAGTTTGCCACTCCCAGATTTCACCATCGGATATTTTACCTTCGAGATGCGGCGACTTACTCATCTCGTTAGCTGGATTAGGCTTCCAATTCTCTTGTGCCTGATCTAATGCCGTTTGAAAACTACCGCACACCTGTATGGATTTAATATTGTGCTGTAAACCGCTACTTTCCTTCGGGAAAAATAGCCTAAATCGCGCTTTGCCCGATTTTGGATCATTACCGACTTGCCAAGCACCACATTTTTCTTTCATATATTTCATTATCGTATTCCTCATAATTGTTGATGTGTTGCCGCACAAACAATGTGATTTGAGTAGCAATCAGACTTAACGATAGAGCTAATGATACCGTTCGTGGTGAGCTGTGAACTTGTCGAACAGTCGAACCACAACACATTTCGACAGGCTCAGTGCGAACGGTTTTGTAATCATTTGATTAACTGTTAGCTATACACTTGGATTCAGTTATCAAATGCGGCGAAACCAAGGATAGGTTTCGCCGCATGGGGTTATGCTGACTTAATTTGGCTATCCAAGCAGCTTGTTGGACATTTTTGCACGGTCGCCGAATGCTATAACTTGCTCTACCTGTTTTAATTGATCTGTTAGCATGACAATCTGTGCTTTGAGGTCGGTTTCAGTTGCTTTAACATCTAGCATCTTGGCAGAGACTGTCACCGCCTTATCCAATTGCACACTTGTAGGGGAATGGTAAGCCCTGACAAAGCTGGAACCATGAGCGACACGAGTGTGTAGCAGCATTTCTTGAGCCAGCGGCGTGTCTATTTCGGTCAATATTCGAATTAGATCAAAAATGGCATCAGGTGCAGGATAATTCACCAGAACCCACTTTGGTTGCCATTTCCATTTTTTGTACTGATCATTAAAATGACTAAACCAGTCTTTGAATTTGGCTGCACATTCTTGGTAATCATCCAAATAACTACCGCCCACTTCGACGGAACTACCTTGAAAGACTATCCAATCCTGAGGTGGTGTCGCGTAACTTCCGACAACAGGTGTTGATCCCGAACAGTCCAGCACCGATGCTTCAAGAATGATGGAAAAATTTCCTTCTTCGGCTCTATTTCTTAACTTTACCAGCGTACCGTTAATCTGGTAATCGATGTGTACGGGTTGAGTAACCTTGTGACCTCCACTACCGAGCGGCATGGGATAAGTACATTCGACATCTGGAATAGTTACGCTGCCGCTGTTTCCACTCAACGCTATCACAGTGGATGGAGTCGTTGCCCTTCTTACTGTATAAGTCGCGCTGATTGGCGTTGTCAGCATTTTAGCAGTGATATCCTCTGTTGCTACTTGACTTTGCGCATATTCAGTATAGGGATATGTTTTTTCCTCTTCTTTACACCAAATTTTAGTTGTCCATGCTCCAGTACTGACAACCGATTTCGATGAGGTAGTAACCGAACCATCGAGATATAAAGCCTGATAGAAGCTTGAGCTACTCACATAAACTGGAATCATTCCTTGCAGGGTTAACCCGTCAGGCTTGATCGAGACAGATGAAAATGTTGCACCGCTTAATCCGCCCAAACCAACCGACCCTATGCCAGAACCCAAGGCATCTTTCAGTGCCGATTTTGCCAAATTGTTGGCAACATCATCCAATACTGAATCGAGTATAGCCGCCACAGCAATGCCGATTGGTCCCAACACTACGCCAATGGCAATCCAACAGTACCAAGGAATGCTTATATCGACATTCGGATCATTCATACTTATCGTCGGGTTGATGCTAGTGCCGTTTACCGCGAGAGTTACGCTGCCGCTGAAAGTGCCGTTGGCCTCGTAGCAGAATCCTGACTTATAGACGCTACCATTAATATTGATTTGCTCGTTCCCGAAACTGTCAGCAATGGAGTTGAGCGTTACGCCTCCAACATCCACACCACCCGAACCACCACAGCTAGGCGGCAGATTATCCTGCCCCAAGTTCAGGGAAGATGCGACCGAGGGACAGAACACCAGTGCGTGGAAAGCTCCGGGCGAAATTGAAGTCGCCATATCACGTCCTGACATGATAGCCGTCGATGTTTTATTGGCATGGTTGCCGTTGTTTTGGGTCGATGCCAGCAGATTACCAAATATTCCCAGTGCCTGCCTACTCGGATCATTGTTACCGATGCAATGAACCTGAAGGCTGCTAAATTGTAATGGGGAAAACGATCCGTTCGTTCCTGGTACAACTTTAAAACTCATGGGTAAGGTAACTTCTGGCACACTATGCACGAAGCCTGTAACCGCGTCCCGAACCATCGTTTTGAACTGTGCGGCGTTGATAAGTCCAGCAAGATCATTGATAATCTCCTGTTCTGCCTGCGGCGTGTAAACAATGTCTACTACGGATTCGCCCATAGATGCTGATAACTTGTAGGTATGCTCTTGTGATGACACCAGAACAAGCTTGATTGGTGCAGTGACTTTAAGTGTGCCACTTAATGGGCAAACCACTAGCTTTAAAGGAGACTGGACTGCAATCGAGGAATGAGAGAATACAAACAACAAAGTCATCGTATCATCATTATTAAAATTTAGTTGGAGGTCATCAACAATGAGATGCCCACTGCCACCGACAAACGGCAAGGTCACTTCAAAAGGTGGGTTCACCGACACGCCACCAATTTGTAAGCTGTTTTTGATTAGCTTCAAAATTGTGGCATTAGATATCTCGGTTACGAAATCAAAACCTGCTAAAGTACTCATACTGATCTCCTTGCGAATAGACCGCGTACATGAACGCGAACATTTTGCGGCGAATTACTTGCCTTCAATGCCTGATAAGGCAGTGTAGAAAAACCCGCTAAACGAGGTTCTGTCGCAAGGATTTCCGCTTTGGCATTCTCTGATAACTCCACGCCTATATCTTCGAATAGCAAGAATGGATGAATCAAGAATAAGTTACCGCCATTCGGTGTGTTGGCTATGCGCTCTACAATCTGCGACTCATGTGCCAACAGTTCCTCATAGGTATTTATTTTAAGACGAGACTCAGACCCTTGGTTGTTTTCATAATCCACTTCTATGTTGACATGGGTCAGTTCCTGATCGACATTCCAGAGTACCGAATTTTCAGTGCTATCGATGAACTTGTTACCGTGGAAAATTTTGAAATATAAATCTGGTCTGATGTCCAAAAAAAGTTCTCGAAAATAGCTTGCTTTAAACTCTATCTGGAAAGCCCCTTGCTCGTTCGAAATAGCATCGCCGACTAGATCATCAAATATAAAATCCTTGTCCCATGCCTCAACCCTCAGCCCTGTAATTCCTTGATGGCTTCTGTTATTGGTCAGAACACCAGAAATCTTGTATATCTTGTTTTCTTCATTCATGTTCGATCCCCTTTAAAAAGTTTAGTGACTAAAATCTGGAAGAACTTCCATTTAATTTGCCTCATGGTTTTGGTAAAAAATCAAGCATCAAAAACTAACTTCTTCACTTGACTTCGCTTAACTCATAAAGCGAATTTATCATATCCACAATTCCATATTAAAAACTTAACATAAGTTAAGTTTTTGAAAAATAAATTTCTAGCGAAAAGTTAACTGCATTCAAATAAAAATATTGTCCTTTAATATCAATGTATTATCTTAGGTATTTTCAGTGGTGGGTATTTTTAGTATCCATTTTATATCCATTAATACCCCATTCTAAGTGCTTGCCCTTTTTACTCTGCTACGCAAAAATAGTGATCTCAGGGGGAGTGGATGGATGTGGTTTTCGTAAGAACTAATGACAAAACGGCATTGCTTGATGGACAAAAAAACTGAAATCCGATCCACATTTATATCTATCTAAAACAGCGATTTAAGCTTTTAGTCTGAGTTTTCATTGTTGTTTAAACTGTTATCGGGATTTAGATAAAATGAATGGTCGTTCAAATGATTCAAGAGGACTTTGCTATAGTTGTCCTAATCGACATTTTCACTTTTGCAAAAACCTGTTAAATGGTTCATCAACCGAGTTTGATGCTCATGGGGTTAAAAATATGAGCTTTACTGCTAAGCAATATTTATATCATGAAGGGGATATGAATCATGAGCTATTTGTCTTGCGAGAGGGATGGGTCATGTTAACCAGACTTTCTGAAGATGGTGAACGCCAAGTTTTTCGCTCAGTATTGCCTGGAGAACTATTCGGATTTCAAGTCCATCTTCAAGAACCTTCTATTTATTCGGCTATCGCTTTATTGGACAGTGTTGTCTGTAGGATGCCGAATATTATAGAGTTATGTGCTACACGACCAGAGCTGGCTTTTAGTTTTGCTTCGGCGGCGGCGCGTGACATGATGTTGACTGAGCGGTATCTGACTCATATTACGCATTACAGTGCGCGGAGAAAGATCGCTTTTATGGTATTGGAACTTTATCATCGACTCCAGCGGCGTGGTCTAAACAGAGAATATGCGATTCAATTTCCACTTAAGCAAGAAGATATAGCCGATATGCTTGGATTGACGGTAATACATGTCAACCGTACCTTACACGCTTTAAAGGATGACGGTTTGCTGGAAATACATAAACGTGAATTAACTATTCTGAATTACCGCGCACTTTGTATTTTAGTGGGATGCTGAGTTTTCATTCTCATGTATTTTTTAATAGCGGGCAAAAAGTAGGCGCGACAAGTCACGCCCTCTTTGCTTGAATTCAGCAATCGTTTTAACGATTACTGGTATCGTCTAATTTCGTCCAACGCAAACGGTTGGCATTAGTTACTACTGTTACCGAAGACATTGCCATTGCCGCTCCTGCAATCATTGGATTTAATAACACACCGAATACTGGGTATAACAACCCTGCCGCAATAGGAATACTCAGTGAGTTATAAATAAACGCGCCAAATAGGTTTTGTTTGATATTAATCACCGTGGCTTTAGACAAGGCAATCGCTTCAGGGACTTTCAGTAATGAGCCTTGCAAAATCACCACATCAGCACTTTCAATGGCAACATCTGTGCCTGTGCCAATAGCAAAACCAACATTCGCTTGTGCTAATGCGGGCGCGTCATTAATACCATCGCCCACCATGCCGACAATCTCGCCTTGTTGTTGCAATTCTTTGACCACTGCGGCTTTATCTTGCGGTAACACTTGCGCTCGCACTTCACTGATACCCGCTTGTTTGGCAATGGCATTCGCAGTGATTTTGTTATCGCCTGTTACCATGATAAGTCGAATACCAAGGTGTTGCAGATGTTGAACTGCTGCGGCAGAATCTTTTTTAATGGGATCAGACACGGCAATAATACCGACTATGCGTTGATTGACTGCCAACAACATTGGCGTTTGTCCTAAATGAGCAAATTGTTCCAATTGCTCGTTATAGCCATCGGTTGCTATCTTATGTTCTGCCATTAACGCAGTATTGCCAAACAATAAAGCTTGCTCATCAATATTTGCGCTGACACCATGACCTGCACTGGCTGCAAACTGACTGACTTTGGATAAGGGCAATTGTTTTTGTTCGGCGGCAGCTAAAATTGCGGCAGCTAATGGATGTTCTGAACCTGATTCAATACTAGCAGCAAGCTGTAAAACTTCATCTTCGTTCAAATCAGCTAAGGCTGAAACAGCGGCAACTGTGGGTTTTCCTTCGGTGATTGTGCCTGTTTTATCTAGCACTAAACAACTAATTTTGCCAGCGGTTTGTAGTGCTTCGCCTTTACGAATTAATATGCCTGATTGCGCGGCTCTGCCTACTGCCACCATCACCGAAATCGGGGTTGCTAAACCTAAAGCACAAGGGCAAGCAATAACTAGCACGGTCATGGAAGTGACAAACGCATAACCTAATGAGGGTTCGGGACCAAAAATGATCCAAACTAAAAAGGTAAATATCGATAAGCCAACCACTGCTGGTACAAATACCGCTGAAATTTTATCGGCTAAACGGGCGATTTCAGGCTTGCTACTTTGGGCTTGTCGAACGCTGTTAATAATTTGCGCTAAGGCGGTATCTCTGCCAATGCGTGTCGCAGTAAATAAAAAACTGCCTGTTTGATTCATCGTACCTGCCACCACCTGCATACCAACGGTTTTTTCTATCGGCAATGATTCACCAGTGAGCATCGATTCATCGACACTGGAATGCCCTTCAATCAGCACCCCATCGACGGCGATTTTTTCCCCAGGTCTAACGCGCAAAGTTTCGCCTAAACCAACGTGTTCAATGGCAATGTCTAATTCTTCACCGTCTCTAATCACACGAGCCGTGCGCGGTTGTAAACCAATTAATTGTCGAATCGCCGATGAGGTACGCCCTCTAGCTAAGGTTTCTAACCCTGTACCTAAATTGATAAATGCCAAAATCACTACAGCAGCTTCAAAATAGGCATGAGCAGCTAACGTCGGCAACATGGCTTGATAGTCAATAACGATGCAAGAATATATCCACGCTGAACCCGTGCCTAAGGCAATCAGCGTATCCATATTGGCTTGCTTTAACAGCAACGATTTATAAGCACCTTTATAAAAATGATCACCCGAATACGCCATAATGCCTAGTGTAATCACCGCTACAATAGGCCAGAACCATTGCCCAGCGGGTGAACCCATGTGTGGCATCAAGCCTAACATATCGATGAGCATTAAAAACGCGCCAAAGCCACCCGCAACTTTGGCTTTTTGCATCAATTGTTGATAGCGTTGGTGTTCTTGTTGCTCTTGCTCAGCAGGGTCTTCAAAGCCTTCCATAATAGCGGCATCAAAGCCAGACTCTTTGACTGCTTGTTTAAGCTGTTCAGGATCGGGAGTACCTTTTACCAATGCTGAATGATCGGCAAAATTTACCGTGACTTCATTCACACCCGCCACGCCAGCTAATGCCCCTTCCACCGCACTCACGCAGCCTGCACAACGCATTCCCAAAATGGATAAGCGTATGCCATCCGCTGTTTGTTCTTGAGACATAAAGACCCCCTAAAGCAAAAGTTACTCGACGGAAAAACCCGCTTCTACGATAACCTTTTTAATGGTATCCAGATTAACGACCGCACTGTTAAATTCAACACTTACTGTGTTAGTTTTGGAAGACGCGCTCACTGCGGTGATACCGTCAACGGACTGTAATTTACCTTTGACCGTGTTTTCACAGCCGCCACATTTCATGCCCGTCACCGTTAATTCACTTGATTCATTCATATTGTTTTCTCCTAAAATAATTAAATAAGCTAGGCAATCATACCCGATATAGTCAATTTTAAGGAGAGTGAGATCAATAAAAATATAAGTCTGCTGGGGATTCACAAAGTTTGATAATTACGGGAATTATCGTGAGTTTGCCATTCTTCGAGACCATGAAAGAATTTAGAATAACCCTCAATGTTATTTTTAACTCATTTTTGTATGACTATGGAGTCAAAAAACATATTTTTAACTCCATACCAAAATACTTTCACAGCCGCCATTAAGCGACTGCAATGCAAAAATCACGATAACTTACCAAGGGGGACGTAAATTAGGGTTTATTTCGCCTGGTCGTACATAGATGGGAACTTGTGGCTGCGGGGAATAATAAATTTGCGGTTGTTGTGGTTGTGAATAATAGCGAATCTGTGGTTGCTGGTAATAAACATTGGGTGCCTGTTGATAATAGCCTTGCTGGTAACTATCATTATGGCGATGATGATGTCGATGCTCACGATGTTCATTGCCCCACGCAAATTGCCCATCATTAAAATTAAAATCAGGGTAAGACAGTGGTGAAAATAAAATCATAGCAGTAAAAAAAAGTATTTTTTTCATTGTTATATTCCTTCAGGTAAGTTATCAAGAGGGTTTAACAGTCTAGTTACGAACACGGAAGCTATAATACTCGTGCCAAACTTAACGGCAACTGACTGAACGCAATTATTTGTCTGGTACGCTAAAATTATTTTCTAATGATCAAAAATTCCCCTATAAATGTGCTACACCCCATTCATAATACAAGGCTCTTTTGTTCTAAGGCATTTGATGCTGTATCCTAAGCCTTGTTTTTTAGGCGTGTTAGAAAATTAAAATACTTTAAAATCAATAATTAATATTCAATGTCGGCTGTAAATGCCAACTACATCGAAAGGAATTCTATTCATGTCTTTAGTCGATAAGACGGTCGCAATCATTGGCGGCGGTCCTGCGGGTTTAATGGCGGCTGACGTGTTAATTCACGCAGGTGTCAAAGTTGAACTGTATGATGCAATGCCATCGGTCGGACGAAAGTTTTTGATGGCGGGCAAAGGTGGGTTAAATATTTCTCATGCTGAAGCCTTCGAGACCTTCTTGTCGCGTTATGGAGAGCAACGGTTTTATCTTGAACCGATACTTAAACATTTTACCCCTGAGGCTGTCAGAGCATGGGCAAAAAATCTGGGGATTGATACCTTTGTTGGCTCATCGGGGCGAGTATTTCCAACTGATATGAAAGCCGCGCCTTTATTACGCGCATGGTTACAGCGTTTGCGTAGGGCTGGGGTAGTGTTTCATGTGCGTCATCGTTGGTTAGGCTGGCTTGCTAATGACAATAGTCAATTACGATTTGCTACCCCTGATGGTGAACGGATTATTAATGCTGATGCCATCGTGTTAGCGTTGGGTGGTGGCAGTTGGGCGCGATTAGGTTCTACAGGCGCGTGGGTAGAGATGCTACAACAACGCGGCGTTGAACTTGCGCCACTAAAACCTGCCAACTGTGGTTTTGATGTCGGCTGGAGTGAGTATTTTTCCAGTCGTTTTGCAGGGCAACCGTTAAAGTCGGTGACTTTAAGCTTTAGCAATGCTAATGGTGTTAGTTTTTTTCAGCGCGGTGATTTAATCATCACTAAAACAGGCATTGAAGGTGGATTGTGTTATGCCGCATCAGCATTGCTACGCGATAATTGTGCTGAGACAGGATTAGCACTGCTTCATCTTGATTTGGCACCTGATAAAGACTTGTCATCATTAATTGCCCGTTTATCGCACGCACGCGGTAAAGATTCTATGGCAAATCATTTACGCAAACGACTAGGAATTACGGGTATCAAAGCGGGTTTGTTACGCGAAGTAATGACCGCAGCAGAGTTTAATGACCCTGTAAAACTGGCAACTACTATTAAAGCCTTGCCGATTATTTTAATTGCACCCAGACCAATTGATGAGGCAATTAGTAGCGCGGGTGGGGTAAAATTTGAAGCAATGGATGAAAATTTAATGATACGCGCCTTATCGGGCGTGTTTTGTGCGGGTGAAATGCTCGATTGGGAAGCACCAACGGGCGGCTATTTATTAACCGCCTGCTTTGCCAGTGGGCGAGCGGCGGGAGAAGGTGTATTAACATGGTTATTAAAGGACGGTAATGAAAACTCCAACAAGACTTGAAGCCTTGGTGCGTGATGGTTTAATTGATGAGGTGTTGCGCCCATTAAAAAGTGGCAAAGAAGCAGCGGTTTATGTCGTGCGCTCAGAAGGTGAAATTCGTTGTGCAAAAGTCTATAAAGATGCCAGCCAACGTAGTTTTCAGCAACAAACAGTGTATCAAGAAGGTCGTAAAGTGCGTAATAGTCGGCAAGCACGGGCGATGCAAAAAGGCTCACGCTTTGGCGAAAAACAGCAAGAAGCCGCGTGGCAAAATGCCGAAGTCGAGGCTTTATACCAGCTTGCGGCTGTGGGTGTGCGCGTGCCAAAGCCTTATAACTTTATCGAAGGCGTGTTGCTGATGGAGTTAGTGACTGATGCAGATGGTAATGCCGCGCCACGATTGAATGATCTTGACTTAAGCCGTGAGCAAGCGTTGGAATATCACGCGATATTGATTAAAGAAGTGGTGCGTATGCTGTGTGCAGGGCTAGTGCATGGTGATTTATCTGAATACAACATTCTGATTGATACCCATGGCCCAGTTGTTATTGACTTACCGCAAGCGGTGAATGCTGCGGCAAATAATAATGCCGCACAAATGCTGGAACGTGATGTGAATAATTTGGCAAATTATTTTGGGCAATTCGCGTCTGAACTATTGACCACCCAATACGGCAAAGAAATCTGGAAGCTGTATCAAAGTGGTTTATTACACCCAGAGGTTGAATTAACAGGGCAGTTTAAAAGTAACGAAAAACGCGCCGATGTTAAAAGCATTATGCGAGAAATTGACGATGCTCGCGAAGAGGCAATCCGCCGTAAATATCAGCAAGATGATTAAGCATAGCTTAAATACTCGTCCCAACTGAACAGATAGACATGGATGCCAATGGTACGAAGCTTAATGGGTAATTTTATACCGTCGTCTTCTATCGCTAAAGCACAATAAAATGATACCGTTCGTGGTGAGCTGTGAGCTTGTCGAACAGTCGAACCACATTCACGCTTCGACAGGCTCAGCGCGAACGGTTTTGTAATCACAAATACTGCGCCAGCTATATCGCCAGAAAATTATCGTCATTGGCTACTTTTTCATTAGCCAAAGGCAAGAATAATGCGGATTGTTGTAACGGACTAATCTGCGACACCAAGAAGTTTGAGTCAATGATCTTAGTTTGAATAATTAGTTCATCGATAGAGGCTGTGTTATCAACGAAAACATAGCCTAAACTACTGGCTTAACCTTTTAGATAGCTGGCATTATGATGACCAATTGTTTTACTAATTACACACATATTTTGTTTGTTAATATTCTAATGCGCGTCTATCCAATTAAAAAGAGTTCCTAAATTAACAAAAGCCGTCATGCTGGCAGGGCTTGCTAACATCCAATTACGCGACACCCCGCCAATGCTGGCTACTGGATTTTGGCAGCTTGTGTTGAAAGGATCGCTAATATTAATAACAGGTAATTTCATACCTTCATCTTTTATATCGAGAGTATCCTCATCATCGTTAGCTAATTTTTCGTGTTCCAAAGGCAAAAATATTGTCGATTGTTGCAATAAGCTTGTTTGTGACACGAAAAAATTTGAGTTAATAAAATTAACCTTAATCACTGGCTCAATTGGAATAACAGGCGGTTCAACAACAAGTGGTGGAACAATGGGTATTTCAACAGGTGGAATCACTGGCTCAATTGGAGTAACAGGCGGTTCAACAACAGGTGGTGGAACAACGGGTATTTCAACAGGTGGAATCACTGTTAGTTCATTAATAGAGCCAGTATTATCAACAAAAAGATAGCCTAAGCTACTGGCTAAACCGCTTAAGTAAGCCACATTGTAACTACCAATCGCCCCTGTGAAATTATCAATACCAAACAGTGCTGAACCATTAATACCCGATGTGTTGACGGTATCGCCATCAATAAAACCCGTTAGGGTAGAGCCAAAATTAGCGGGTGTGCCGCCGTAAGTTATTGTTTGACTGTTAGGAGTTACGGTCAACACAGGGGTCATGCCATAAAAAAACCAATTGCCTGAACTGGCATAGCTAGGTGTGATACCTGTGTAGGGTTGCGCGTAATGTTTAAAATCGGCGACTAAGCCATTAAGGCTATTGAGTCTAGGATCGGTGGAATATATTAGCGCACGACCGCCGCCAGAAACGTTGATCGCAGTGCTGCCGAATGTATTTATATAATTGCCAGTAAAACTATTAGCAATACCATTATTACTGACAAGAACCAAATTTTTACCTGAACCAATAGTGAGGATACCTGTTTGCGTGATACCGCTACCAAAAATAGTTAAATCCGCTGAACTGGGTGCTGCCCAAGTACCTACGTTAGTCAATCCAGTGCCTGATTGATTGCCAATAGTGATGCTGGAAAAGCCGTTTGCAATAGTAGCTAATTCAGTTGCGTCGAAATTGAATGTCCCCGCTCCGCCAGCCAAGCCAATGGTGGTTGCAGGATTCACAGGTAATAAAAATAAGTTACCCGTACCCGTAATCGCACTGGGATTCAGCTTAATGCTATCAGATGCAGTAGTTGTGTCCGTTTTGATAATAATCGCCCCCGACTGTCCTCTGTTACCGATACTGCTACCCTGATCCACAAACAAGCCGACATCATGTAAGCTAGAGCCGTTCAACGTCATAGTTCCGCTATTGCTGGCAAGCGTAGAGGAAAAAAGTGCTATGCCTATATTATTCTCGGTAGTCGTTGTTGCCGATACTTCTTTACCGTTCAGCGTCATAGCCCCTCCCTCACTAAGCAAGCTACTATTTTCAATATCTATGCCACGATTGAAACTGATGCCAGTACCGCTTACGCCCTGAAAGCTAATATCACCACCGCCAGAATTGAGAGCCAGATAAAATGTAATAATACCAGTATGTGTTGTTAGTGCTGAGCCAGTTAATGGATCATTGATGCCTTGACCTTGCAGCCACATATTGCCGCCACTGCTGTTGAGCGCGATGGAAGAGTCGACGTTACCACCGAAAATGATGCCGTTACTCATAAATTGGTTGTTCGCATCATAGCCAGTCGCTGCGCCAGTGCAACTCAAGGCAGTACAAGTGCCTCCACCCATAATAATATTACCGCCGTTGGTGCTGATACTTGAACCAGCCTGCATTTGGATATTGCCTGCTCCGCTACTATCCGCATCGGCGTTAAGAATAACATTGAGTGCATTGCTGATAGAACTGATATCGACACTACTGTTGATGATGACGGCGTTAGCAGCCGCTAAGGTCAATGTTGCACTTGTGCCATTCGTTTTGGCTATTGATGAATTTACTGTGATGTCACCTGCACTCGTGCCAGTTAAACCTGTGGTAATAGTAACGTTGCTTCCTGTGTTAAGTGCCGTTTCAATGTCTGAGGCAAGAATAATGGAGTCTTGTGTGGGTGAAAATGGATTAGCAAACGGAGTGCCACTTGCCGATACATTGCCAATAATGACATTCCACGGATCAAGCAACCATAAGCCGCTGTTACCGTGCGATGCAGAAGCATCCACTTTAATATTATCGGTATTTAACCAATGCCCAGAAGTTTCAATGCGACCACCGTCGCCACCATTTAGCCCCCCTTTAGCGAGCAACGTACCCTGAGCGCGAGTAGCTGATTTTTCATTCTGAACATTTGACCACACAACCACAGTACCGCCTTTGCCTTTATCAGTTGCACTGGCATCGAGAACCGCGCCTTGTTTAACAACAGTCGTATTGGCTTGGCGTATGCTGGTATCGGAGTTTTTCCAGCTACCACCGACGAGAATATCACCCCCGCCTGACACACCTGTTGCACTCAATTTAGCGGTACTGTCTATTAATATATTGTCACCTGTAACCACTATCTTGCCGCCTGTTTTACTCACACCGTTACCGCTGGCATTGAGAGTACCGCTGACGTGTGTTATCCCCGTGTCACTCCCATCGGCTGTTAGGTGGTGCGTGCTGTTGACAGTAGTGGTTTTTGCAGTGTTGGAGAGTTTGGTTTTCGTGCTATGAAAATTTCCGTCTACGCGAATTGTGCCGCCTTGCTCACCCGTCGCACTGAGTTTTCCTGAGCTGTACACGCTGTTAGCGGCTTCAAGGTGGACTGTGCCGCCTGTGGTTTTGCCGTTGGCATGAGTATTAGCGGCGGTAGTTTGGATAATGGAATCACGGGCAGTTAGAGTTATTTTTCCGCCACTGCCTGTAACTCCGTCTGCATTGCTTGTACCTGTATCAAGAATAGCGCGGGCGTTGATATTGATTGTGCCGCCTGTTTTTCCTGAGGCATCCAGTGTTCCTGTTTGTACCACAGTATCAGCTTCGAGAATAATTTCACCGTTGCGTTCTACCATGCCTTGAGCGCGAACGATACCGTCTTGATTAATCACGGTGTCCATTAGTTTTCCAGCGGCTTTAGCCGTCAGGACAACTCTGCCACCGTCAGCTTGAATCGCGCCTTTGTTGGCAATTTGCGCATTTAACGCGGCTTCGGAAACTTTGACTTCGACTAGCCCATCACCCTTAAAATCTAGGTCTACAGTTTTACCTGCGGCGAGAACCGTTGTGCCTTTCGGGGTGTTAATCGACCCCGTATTAGTGACTTTTTCACCAATCAATGCCACCACGCCGCCTTCTGGGGTTTTTATCGTGCCGTGGTTTTCAACGCTACCTTTCGCGCCGTTTTGAGTGAAGTGATTTTTGCCCGCCATAAAATCGGCATCGTTGATATTGTGGGTAGTGGCAACTAAACCACCGACATCCACTTGCGCATTTTTACCGAAGACCACGCCATTGGGATTAACGATATACACTTGCCCGTTGGCTTTGATTTGCCCTTGAATCTGACTGGCATCTTGTCCGACTACCCGATTCAATAACGCGGCATTGGCATTGGGCTGTTGAATAGTAACGCTTTCATGTTGCTGAACGGAAAAATCTTGCCAATTAATAACCGCTTTTTGGCTAGTTTGGTCAATTTGCATTTGATTGGCGTTAGGCGTACTCACAGTCGCTTGCCCAGCCATCAGTTGTTCACCCGTCGGCAATGCCCACACAGGGTTTGAGCAAACCAATAAACCTGTTGTCAATAACGGCGTAAATGACTGCCAGTCTTTTGTATTTTTACGGCGATTTGAAGAGCGTTTTCCTTGCCCTTTGGCAATTTCCGAAACCGCAACCCACGCGCCTAATGCGTCATTCCAGATACTGTGATAGGTGTGATTCATGATGGTAATGTCTTTTTTTGAAGGGTTACACTCGATGCTTACATAATAGTCAAAATTTTATTATCTGCGTTGGATGAGTGTTAAAAAACGGGCTAGTGGGTTAAACCTGATTATAGCGAATTAATGACTGCCAGTCCTTTAAAGGACTGGCAGTCATGCTACGATCGCTTAAAACTTAAGATTATCCAACAATCCTACGGGTAGTTTTATGCCGTTCTTTTCAAGGATGTACAACAGAGCGGTATAAAGGCTGGTATTGTTATGATCCTGTTTCTTTTCATACCAGTGTTTTTTGCCATGATCTTGATGCCATTGATAATTCACGGTAGTTGATGTCTCATCATTGTTTTCGTACTGCCCGTAATCCGCATCGACATAGTCATTAAAATGAGCGTGTTTTTCATAATATTGCTCTAAAAATGTAGTGGAGACTTGCAATGGCGTAATGAAATTCAGATTGACTTGAATAACGGGCTTAACAAGCTCTAGCTCTTGTTTTTTCTCAGGGATAACGTCATCGGATGGTTTTACCACAGGTTTAATGTCATCGGATAGTTTGATAGTTAACGCCGTACTGTTACTCGGAGCTTGGACGAAGATATAGTTGCCAAAATTAGCCAGTAGTCCTGAACCTGTAATCAGGTAATTACCGATATTGCTGGTATTGTTAGCCAGACTGGAATAGCTTGCTGTTCCCGTAGTGACATTAGCCAGCAACTCTCGATTAACAAAGCCCGTCACCGTGCCTGAAAAGGTGGGATTAGCCGCACCATATAAACGACTTGCTGCGTTGGCGGTGTAAGTCAATGTGGCTGGGGTAATGGTCAGCGTACCCGTACCATTTGAAATATCATAGCCTTGTTGATTGGAAAACAAGCCTGTGGTGGAAGCTGTATAAATACCTACATTTTTTGCCGTGTCGTAAAAAGTGGCAGAACCAAGTAAATTCGTACTGGGAGTAATAGCCGCTCCCGTTGTGGTATTGGTATAAGGAGTAATAGCCGTTCCAATAGCCGCTCCCGTTGTGGGATTGGTATAAGTGGAAGAATCACTGAGTCCGTTGTAGGTTTTAGTAAAACTGCTGGCAGCGACAGTTAAAGGCGTTAAAAAGGAGCGTAACAGCGGCGCGGTGTTGCCTTCATAAATCCGCCAAACCGCTGTGCTACCGCCTGTGTTGGAAATATTCCACCCTGCACCGCTAAAGGTTGCCAGTTGTTTCATTTGCGCGGTGGTTTTGCCTGTGGTGTTGGTTACAGTGCCAGCATTTGAACCAACAGTCGCCGTTATGCCGTGGGTTTGCGTTTGAGTATTCCAGAAAGAGTTACTGATAGTGCTGCTTGCTCTGTTCCAACCAACTAAACCACCGACATTTGTTACGCCGCCATTCACATTACCCGTCGCATAGCTGTTGCTGATAGTGCCGCCTGCCTCGTTGCTTCCCGCTAGCCCGCCGACTTGGCTAGTCCCAGTGACACTACCTGTCGCATAGCTGTTGCTGATAGTACCAGTGTTAGCTCCCACCAGCCCGCCGACATAGTTAGGCCCAGTGACATTAGCCGTCGCATAGCTGTTGCTGATAGTGCCCTCGTTATATCCCACTAGCCCGCCGACATACCAAGCACCACTAAAGACACTAAAGCCTGTCGCATAGCTGTTGCTGATAGTGCCGCCTTGGTTCCATCCGACCAATGCACCTGTGTATTGTTGACCACCTGCTACAGGCGCGGCGACGTTAGCATTGATCAAACCGACATTACGAATAACACTATTAAAAGTAATATCACCGAACAAACCAACATCATTGAGAATGCTTGGGCTATTAATTGTTAACGATGAAATGGTGTGACCTAAGCCGTCAAACTTGCCCACGAAAAAAAGACCAGTAAAATATGTACCGATAGGCGTAAACCCCGCACCCGTATTCCAACCGCTGGTTGCAGTGGCATCAATATCCGCCCCTAATACATACTTGCCCGATAAATTAGCGGTTCTTGCTATGCCTTGTAAGCTTTGATTTGTACCACTCGTTGCATCCCCTTCTGCACCCAAACTGGTAATCACGGTGTAGGGTGTCAAAATACCATTTGACCCCAGTTTAGTGCTGAAATTCTGCCCAGCCGCTAAGTTGACTTTCGCGCCGTTGTTGATGTTGTAATCGCTAGTGTTGTTTAATGCTACCGCGCCTTGTCCATATTCCAACGCCAGTTTTGCCGCGCCTGAGCCGTTCAGATTGGCGTTAATGTTGATATTGCGCAGTGCATTCAGGGTCAGGGTATTGGCTGCCCAGCTAACGATGTCATTGACGAATATATCGCCATTACCCGCTGTTGCACCTGATGTACTGGCAATAGTCACGCCTGTGTTTGCCAGATTCGCGCTGAGTGCCGCGCCTGTGATGTCACCGCCTGTGGCGGCGATGGTGTAATCCTGCGGGTCGATTAACCAGTTTCCTGTTGTGCCGTTGTTGGCTTTGGTGCTGATTTTGGCGGTATCAGCCACTTTAACATGGGCTGCTGAGGTGTCGATAAAACCGCCATTGCCATTTTTAGGGGCGGAAGCATCGAGTTTGCCCGCAACATTGACTGTGCCAGTTTTCATGTTGGCAAAAATACCGATAGTTCCAGCATTGCCTTGATTTTTACTTTGTACGCTTACGCGGGCAGTTTCCTGTACGGTAGTTTGGCGGGTAGTC
>CAIUVX010000078.1 GCA_903902705.1 uncultured Methylococcales bacterium | reverse complement strand
GAGATTCTCTTAATCACTCACTGTTTATGACTACCAAAAGTTTAACCCACTACCAAAAAAGCCACATTGGATTAACCAATGTGGCTTTTTATTGATCTTGATCGGCTAGTGCTGTGATCGGTTTCGGCTATCGCCTCTACCCATTCTACAAGCTACACTAAGCGGTTACCAGTCAAGTTGAACGCGTGTTTCAAGAATATCGAAATCGCCGTTATTAAAGCTATTGGCGCGTGAACCGACTGCTGTTCCATTGGTATTAATATCCAAGGTTTTAACATAGTTGGTCATTACACGAACATGCGAGTTTGGATACCAGTTGATACCAAACTTGGCGACTGACATACGACCACCGTTAATTGCGCTGCTATTCAGGTTGATGTAGTCATAACCGCCTGCAAGTTCCCATGCACCCCAACCGCCTTTCATATCAAAGTTACGAGCGGGTTTCAAGCGATTCCATGCACCTGTACTGCCTTTATAAGCGCGTGATTCACCCGTCAGGAAGTATGACGCATAGCCATAATAACCATCCATTGTGGCATTGCTATAGCCAGTACCTGAAACATTGGCTTGTATGTATTCTGCCTGTGTTGAGAATGGTCCATAAACCAATGCTGTTTCAGCACCAAAACGGGTGATGTGGTTGGCAGTACGACTACCAGCCGCATTAACGTTACCAGAAGTTAAGTTACCCGTTGACAATACACTACTACGATCTACGTTGGTACTGGGGTTAGCTGCGAAAGCGACACCGCCATTAGAAAACGATCCGTTGGCATTATAATTGTTGTTGATGTTCATGTAAGAACCAGATGCACCAATATGCCAGAATTTGGTTTTGCTTTCCATCCACGGCATACCCGTTACGCGAGCATTGGCTTCCCAGCTGGTATCGCCACTGCCGCCAGAACGATTGACACCACCATTGGCATTATTAACTGCAAATGGTGCAGCGGTACCGAATGGCGCAGTAGTTTGACCATTGTTACCCACTGGTTCAGTTTGTAACGAAACACCTGTTTGCCAACGTTCAGCGGCGTAGTTGGCACCAATACCCAATTTGTAAGTATTCAGGTTATCAACAAAAGTGTTGGTAATCATGTTACGTTCGATGAACGTGATGTAACGGTTACTGGTGGCTTCTTCCAAGCTGAATGGTTCTTTAAACGCACCCACTTTAAGTGAAAAGTCTTTGTTGTAACCCCATTTAATGTAGGCATCGGTCACACCCGCAGCGACTGTGCCGTTACCGCGTGTGAAATCGTATTCAAATTTGTAGCCCCAATCTTTAAAGAAAGTACCTTCAACACCTAAACGCGCACGACGTAAAGCCACACCATCAGCTAACTGGTTTTGGGGAACAGCACCTACCGCTTGGGTAGTTTGTTGATTCAGGTTGACTTGCGAATCAACCTGCATACGACCATTAACCGCCGCTGTGAAGTTACCGTCTTTAGATTTCATTTCAAAACCATTATCGGTCATTTCAACGTGTGGTGCTTTACTTGCCTCTTCGGCGTGTTCTTGTAAGGCTTTAATTTCGTTGGTTTTCATATCCAAGTCTTGACGAACAGCAGCGATTTCAGCTGCATCTGCCGCTGGAGCTACTTGTGGTTTATCACCAACTTTTTCAAATTCACCCATTAATACGCGACCACGACCTGGTTCTGCGTAAATTTGTTTGGTTTTGGTGTCAACGTAAAGACTCATGGCAATCGCACTAGAAGACGCGCTCGCCGTTAATGCAACAGCGATTGCCATTGTCAGCTTAGAAAATTTCATGTTTTGCTCTCTGTTATTATTGTCAAAATACTGAGGCAAGGATAAGGTCGAAAAATGACGTGTTTATGACGACAGTGTTACAGTTGTGTGACAGAACAACAAAATGATGATTAAACACAACAAAGGTTTGAAACATCAGTAACCAAACAGTCGAGAGTAATGGAGTGCAATCTAGTTAGGATTATAACCGTCGGTATTGTGTAACACCCAACGTTCTTTGTCTGTTGATAGCAACTCTTTTTTCCAAAAAGGTGCGTGTGATTTTAAGGCTTCCATAATATATCGACAGGCATCAAAGGCATCACCTCGGTGCATAGTCCAGACAGATACCAAGACAATGGCTTGATTCGGTAAAATTTCTCCGACACGATGTACGATTAACACATCAAGCACCGCCCATTGTTGCTTTGCCTCTGCAATAATTTTTTCCAACTGCTTTTCAGTCATGCCTTGATAATATTCTAGCGTCATGGCTTTGACTTCATCGCCGTCATTAAAATCACGCATTGTGCCGATAAAAATACTGGTCGCACCGTATTTGGTTTTTGTCAGCTGTTGATACTGTTGAATTTCTTGCCACGGGTCAAAACTCTCAGTACAAATAATGATAGTCATAACTACCCCCCTGTGACGGGAGGAAAGAAAGCCACTTCATCACCGTCTTTAACCAGATAATTAAGATCAACGTAATCCATATTAACAGCGACCAATATATTGTCGGGTAAGGGTGTTGCTGCATTAACACGCTGCCAGAGTTCACGGATGGATAACAAACCTGTGTGGACAAAATCGTCTTCTGCACGACCTAGGCTTTCTTTTAAACTAGCAAAATAACGAACTTTAATAGACATACTTATTCCAGCAAGTGCAAAAAGTGTAGATAATACGATACCTTTACTAAAACTCTCATAGTCAAATGACACACACTCCTCATTTTAATTCGTCTGGCGAAGCACACATGGTCGATGTTGGCGAAAAAGCAACGACTCAACGTACTGCAATCACTGAAGGTTATATTGAAATGCAGCCTGAAACACTACAGCTAATCATCAATGGCGAACATAAAAAAGGTGATGTGTTAGCCATTGCACGAATAGCGGGCATTATGGCAAGTAAGAAAACAGCGGAATTAATTCCACTGTGCCATCCATTGGCGTTAACGCACGTCGAAATTAATCTAACTACCGAGGTAAATAATAACCGAGTACGTTGCCAAACCACGGTAAAAACTCAGGCTCAAACAGGCGTAGAAATGGAGGCATTGACAGCTACTGCCTGTGCGTTACTGACTATCTATGATATGTGTAAAGGCGTTGATCGTGGTATGAGCATTCAGTCCATACAATTATTAGAAAAAGCAGGGGGCAAATCAGGTCATTGGCAACACCCAATGCTGACAAAATCTGTCACATAGTGACATAGTAGTTGCCTAGATTTCGTTATTAGCCATAGGGTTTTAATTATATTTGAAGAAAAGTTTAAACGTTTTTTCAGTCTAATTGTTTTGGGCAACTCAAGCATAAAGGCGCGTACAGTGATAAATTCTTTAATTTAGACCAGCATCTAAAAAAATTGGCATACTGCGTGCTTAACCAGAAATGTAATTAAATTGTAAACCAAACAAACAACCAATAAAAAGGTGATTATCATGAAAGCTTCAAAATTACAACAAGGTTTTACCTTGATCGAATTGATGATCGTTGTTGCGATCATCGGTATTTTGGCATCAATTGCGATTCCAGCTTACCAAGACTATATCGTTAGAGCAAAAGTAACAGAAGGTTTGGCTTTAGCTGCGTCTGCAAAAACCGCAGTGGCTGAAAATGCAGCAAATGGCGCAGATTTTACCAAAGGCTGGACACCACCAAACTCAACCATCAATGTTTCCACTATGCCAGTACCCGATCAAGCCGCTCGGAAGACCAACACCAACAGCGGTGTTGCCATTGATTCCACTACTGGCATTATTACCATCACTTATACAAACAAAATTGCTACAAGTTCTCCTACCATAAAGTTAATACCTATTGTTGGTAGCACAACACCTACCTCTGGTACTCCTCCTACCTCAGGTTCTATTAACTGGGAATGCCATTCTTCAACAGCTCCTGCTACTGATGTACTTACTGGTGTTACTGGTACACTTAATGAAAAATATGTTCCTTCTAACTGCCGCGCTTAGTAAGTGATGTTTGTAAGGCTAGTTTGAACTAAGATTGGTCGCTACAAGCAAAAACCCCGCTAGAAAATTTTTAGCGGGGTTTTTTTGTGTCTATTGGTTTTATGTGACTGGTCTCTTTTTTAGCAGTTTGCTAAACTAATCCTCTCCTAACTTTTTAGCATTCTGTTTCCTAATGAAAAATCGTTTTTACGCATTTCTGACTCATTTGATATTGTCAGGTTTAGTCGCTGTATTCACTGTTATCATGGTCTTTTTTATTTGGTATCCAGAACCCTTAGACAAGGCAACAGGTGTTACAGAAATTTTCCTAATGCTTTTGGCTATTGATATAGTCATCGGACCTATGATGACGTTTGTAGTGTATCAGCGCGGCAAAGCTGGTTTAAAGCTTGATTTATCGATTATTGCTACCCTACAAATAGCAGCGTTAATTTATGGTATATCTACCGTGTTTGCGGGTCGTCCTGTCTTTATTGTTTTTAACCAAGACCGTTTTGATATTGTAAGACCCGTAGAAATTGATACTGCGAGTGCTAAAAAAGCAGATCTTGCTGGCAATGAAACCGCAAAAATCAGTTGGTTTCGTCCACGTTGGATAGGCGCGGTCGCTCCTGCTGATCGTAAGCGTTCTGAGGAAATTTTAATTTCTGCCTTGGATGGAGGAGCTGATTGGCCACAATTGCCTGAATTATATGTGCCGCTTGAACAGGTCAAACAACAAATGCTGAAAAGAGCAAGACCTTTATCAGCACTTCGCAAACTGGATAAGAATAATACCCTGCTTGAGATGCAGGATAATCATATTAAATGGTTACCCTTACGCGGTAAAACTAAAGATATGTCAGTATTAATTGACAGTGATAGCGCGGAAATTATTAAAGTAGTTGATATAAATCCTTGGCCTTGACGATTTATTGTCACTGCGTTACGAAAAATACCGTAACATGAAAAACAAATTCTGCTTACACTCTAAACCAACAAAAAGGAAATAGAATGAGGATATTTTGGGCATTATTGGCACTTAACGTTCCTGTGGTCATGATTTATGCGCAATTTTTTGGCAATCCTTTAATTTTTGATGATCTTACCTTTTTTCAGGGAGAGGAATTTAGTCTCTATTTGCATAAAGTATTTAGTTTCAATTTACGTTGGTTGCCTTATGCTACCTTTGTCTGGACTCGGCAAGTGTTTGGTGATGCCCTTATATGGTTACGTTTAGGCAATCTGTTATTGCATCTTGCCACTAGCGCGACACTGTTTTTCTTCTTACGGCGATTATTTGAATTCGTTATACCAATAGAGGCAAATAACAAAACCTTATCATCATTTTGGTTAGCTTTTTTTGGCGCGTTAATCTTCGCACTGCATCCAGTTTCTGTTTATGCCGTTGGATATTTGGTACAGCGCACCACGCTGATGGCTACTTTATTTACCTTGCTGACGTGGCGATTATTTTTAGAAGGGCTGATTCGAGAAAATCGTCTTTGGCTAACTGCGTCCGCGCTCAGTTATTTTCTGGCGGTTCTTTCAAAAGAACATGCCATTATGGCTCCTGCTGTGACCGTCGCACTGTTATTGCTAATTAGCCCAGAACCTCAACAACGAATTAAGTTAGTTTGGTCAACCTTTGTGCTGTATGCGTTGATCGCTGCGTTCGCAGTTTTTCAACGACAGTCAGAACATATTTTAGGACAAGCCTACGAGCCTTTTGCTTCAGCAATGGTTTCAAGATTGGATGCAGATTTTGATCCCCATTTTTCCTATCCCTTATCGATACTTACACAATTTTTTGTATTTTTTAAATATTTATGGGTGTGGCTAGTACCTAGTCCAGCATTAATGACGATAGATAGTTGTCAATTTTTTATAGTAACGTTTTGGTCATTGCCAGCTGCATTGGGGTTGGTTGGGTTTACAACTTATGCGTTTGTGGCTGTTCATTTGCTATTAAAAAGAGGCTTAACAGGTTTATTAGGTTTTGCGTTGTTGTGTCCGTTGTTATTGTTTTTTTCTGAACTAGCGACTGTGCGTATTCAAGAAATTTTTGTACTGTATCGTAGTTATTTATGGATGGCTGGGTTTTTTGCCTGTTTACCGTTTCTGTGTCAAAAACTGACTGCAAAACAATCGGTTATTACCTTAACCTGTATTGCTTTGTTGATAATGCCGCTGACTTGGTTCAGATTAAGCACTTTTTCACATCCATTATTACTCTGGGATGAGGCTGCTCGGCGCATTCAGGATGATAAAACCTGTTCTGTAGCCTACAGAATACTTAATAATCGGGGTAAAGCGTTAATGGAACTGGATCGTAATCCCGAAGCGATAGACGATTTTAGTCGCGCAATCAAAACGCTGAAAACGCAAGAAAAAGCGATAATATCGGCAAACAGTTTCAATCGTGGCTTGTCGTATTTAAAAATGCAGCAATATCGTTTAGCTCTTGATGATTTTAATACCATTGCAGAGCCTATACCAAAATCATGGGTCATGCTTTATCTTCATAAAGGGAAAGCTTTTGAAGGTTTGCATGAATTGACATCTGCCCAACAATTTTATGAAAAAGCCTGCTTAAACGGAGTAAATGAAGGGTGTGATAAACAAAAAGAGCTGGAAAAATCCATAAAATAATGAGGTTAGTCAATGCGTCATAATCGCCCAGTAGTATTATCATTTTCAGGTCACGACCCTAGCGGCGGCGCGGGTGTTCAAGCAGATATTGAGACCTTAGTCAGCCATCAATGTCATGCAGCAAGCATCATTACTGCTTTAACCGAACAAAATACCCACAACATCAAAAAACTGATTCCACAGCATCCTGATGATATTGTTGCTCAAGCACAAACACTATTAGATGATTTAGCTGTTAAAGTGTTCAAAATTGGTTTAATTGGTCATTATGAAACTGTTATCGCCATTCATTCAGTGCTAACACAATATCCACATATACCTGTCGTCCTAGACCCTGTATTAGCGGCAGGTGGAGGAACTGATTTGTCTAACAGGCAATTATTGGATGCAATGATTAACTTATTACTGCCTTGTACAACAGTCTTAACGCCTAATAGTGAAGAAGCGCGGCGATTGACAGGATTAACTGATTTGAATGATTGTGGGCTGAAATTATTGGAACTTGGCTGTGACACTGTATTAATCACTGGAACACATGAAGATACCCCTAGCGTCAGCAATCAATTATTTCATGATGGGCGTTGCTGGGAAACTTACACTTGGGATAGATTACCTGCTAGTTATCATGGTTCTGGTTGTACACTAGCAGCGAGTATCGCCGCATTACTGGCGCATGGAATAGAACCTATGCAAGCCGTGCAGGAAGCGCAAGACTATACTTGGCACTCATTACAAGCCGCTTATCTGTCAGGCAAAGGTCAACATAACCCGAATCGATTTTTCTGGATGGAGCAAGAGCAATGAAACTTCCCACACGCGGACTCTACGCTATTACTCAAACTGAACATAAATCCAGTCGTACCATTATTGCTGAAGTAGAAAAGGTGATTTTAGGTGGCGCGGTAGTTGTTCAATATCGAAATAAAAATCCGCAGGACGCGTTATTTCTTGCCAAAGAATTGGTAAAAATTTGTCATCAATATGATGTGCCGTTAATCATCAATGATGATATAGAGTTGGCAATTCGTGTTGCTGCCGATGGAGTACATCTTGGCGAAGATGATGCTACAGTGCCAGAAGCACGGCAACGACTAGGTAAAAATGCCATTATTGGGGTTTCTTGCTATAACAGCGTTGAAAAAGCCATAGTAGCCGAGAAACAAGGAGCGACTTATGTGGCTTTTGGGCGATTTTTCCCTTCGTCGTCAAAACCATTGGCTTCTCCTGCTGAAATAAACACCTTGTGTGAAGCCAAGAAAGTGCTGACTATTCCTATCGTAGCAATTGGCGGCATTTTGCCAGAAAATGGAATGCAGTTACTGAATGCAGGAGCCGACTTTTTAGCAGTGATCGGTGGTTTATTTACCACACAACCCGAACAGTCAGCGCGAGCTTACAGTGAATTATTTGGATAAATTGGATAGACTTCGAGCTTGCGTTACTTAATCCACGCGTACTTTGCCTTTTTCGATACGAGAAGGTCAGGCAGAACCTGACCTTCTGTGTAATGTGTGCTGTAAGCTAAAGCGTGTTTAGAAGTTAAACCAACCTGAACCAAATGAAGTTGCAAATACCAAACTAACAATGCTCATCAATTTAATCAGAATATTCAACGCAGGACCGCTAGTATCTTTGAAGGGATCACCAACCGTGTCACCGACCACAGCCGCTTTATGGGATTCTGAGCCTTTGCCACCGTGCTGTCCTGTTTCTATATATTTTTTCGCATTGTCCCACGCACCGCCTGCATTTGCCATCATTACGGCTAATAAAAAGCCTGAGGACATCGTGCCGACTAACATACCCGCGAGAGCTTCTTTGCCTAATACCATACCGACAACTAATGGCACAATAACGGCTAATGCACCTGGAATAATCATTTCTTTTAACGCAGTTTCGGTACTGATACCCACACAGGCGGCGTAATCAGGTTTGCCTGTGCCTTCCATTAAACCTTCAATAGTCAGAAACTGACGACGGACTTCAACCACAATTTCTTGCGCAGCTTTACCAACAGCTGTCATGGTGAGTGCTGAGAATAAATACGGCATCATCGCGCCAATTAAAATTCCTGGCAACATAGTCGGATCCAATAAATCTAAACGGTCGATTTTTGCCGCTGTAACATACGCAGCTAATAAAGCTAAAGCAGTTAAAATCGCAGAACCAATCGCAAAACCTTTACCTGTTGCCGCTGTGGTATTGCCTAAGCTATCTAAGGCATCGGTACGATGACGGACTTCGGCGGGTAGATGACTCATTTCTGCAATACCGCCTGCATTATCTGCCACAGGACCATAAGCATCAGTTGCTAACGTAACACCTAGTGTACTGAGCATACCGACACCTGCTAAAGCAACCGCATACAAGCCAGCAGTAATTGAACCATCGGCTTTATGCCCTAGCCAAATACTGAGCAAAATAGCGACCGCAACAATCAGCACGGGTAATACGGTACTCATCATGCCAACCGCTAAGCCTTGAATAATGGTAGTTGCCGCACCTGTTTCAGTTGCCTGAACAATAGACTGCGTGGGTTTTTCAGTATAAGCGGTGAAATATTCAGTCACATAAGCAATGGCGTTACCTGCAATCAAGCCGACTACAATCACTAACCAATAGCTGATGCTGACTCCAGACAGCAACACAGCGAATAACGTCAGACCTAAAACGACGACAGAAGCCCCCCACACTGAACGGCGTAATGCTGCCAATAACTCTTCTAAGCTGGCTTTTTCATCAATTTTAGCAACTTGTTTTCTCAAGAAGTGATGGATGCGTCCCATAACAGATTCATCTGAAAAAGGTCTCGCATGAGCGACATCCTGCTCTTCACCGATAACAATATAAATACCGAACAGGCTGGAAATAATACCCACAGCCGCGACTAAAAATGGCAAACCAATAAACGCCGCAGCATGATTACCACCAATCACCGCGCCCAAGGTAGCAGCGGCAATAATAGAACCACTATAACTTTCAAATAAGTCCGCACCCATACCCGCAACATCACCGACATTATCGCCAACATTATCAGCAATTACCGCTGGATTACGAGGATCATCTTCAGGAATGCCTTTTTCAATTTTACCGACTAAATCCGCGCCGACATCTGCCGCTTTGGTATAAATACCGCCGCCAACTCTGGCGAATAAGGCGATAGAACTTGCACCAAAACCAAAACCTGTGACATAAACCAGTTGATTAGGATCGCCGTTAAAAATTAAAAATAACACCGTCATGCCAATTAAGCTAAAGCTTACCACTGACATACCCATAATCGCACCACTACCAAAGGCAACGCGCAAGCCTTCATGTAAACCACGACTCGCGGCAGCAGCAGTACGCACATTGGCACGAACTGCCACATACATACCCAAATAGCCTGCACTCGCCGATGCAATCGCCCCGACCACAAAACAAAGTGAGGTTTGCCAATGTTGAAAAACGGCAAGAATCACCGCGACAATGACCACAAAAATTGCCAATACGCGATATTCACGTCTTAAAAACTCTGACGCGCCCACTTGAATAGCCAATGCGATCTCTTGCATGACCTGACTTCCTGCGTCATAACTCAACACTTTTTTCGTGTGCCAGATAACAAATCCGACCCCGATAAGTCCCATTAATAACGCCATAATTACTGATACAGATGCTTGAAACATCATAACTCCTCTTATTTATTATCTAATTATTTGGCTAAACGCCTGTAAGAATACGCTGTTTTTTATATTTTCTATGTTAATCAAACTTCAGCACACCCCCTTTTGACCGCATAGTCGTCTTATTACATTTCGTTGAACCACGCAAAAGCCTAGTAAATATTTCATTTGCTAGAATTAAAGAGTAGGTTTTTTATTTTTTATCAAGTAACAAAAGCTCTTGAATAAGTGCCTTTCTAACATCAATAGGCGGCGCATCCAAGCGTTTGATGGTTGAATTATTTTTAAAAGTTAAAAACTCCAAACCTTTATCGCCTTTTTCAACTAGAAAATCGGTGAGGACTACTTTATAAAGTCTTTTTATATCAATTACTTGCTTATTAATTAGCCACTGTCCATTGATTTGGCTGACATTAGCAAAATGTAGAAAACTACCTTTACCTTGGTTTTGTTTATTGGCATTGAGTGCTTTTTCAATCAACTCACCTGAAAGCTACACCAAATTAAAACACGATCAGGATCAAAACCGTTCTATTAAACCTACCCTTATGTAGTTTTAGTGTTAACTTCCTACTTCACTGCGGCTGGTTTCATTCTAACCTTTCGGCTAGAGCCTTCCGCTCCACAGGCTGACACTGTGGAACTCACTGCGTAGTGCGATAGGATGTGCTGAGGTACGAAGCGCATCGTTCAAGTTGACATCAATGATGCGCTTCGTACCTCAGCACATCCTATATTAGCGCATCTTATCGTGTTAACAAATTGATATTATTGGCTAAAAATATGTGGGTAATGGACAGACTTAATGACAACGAGCCTAAAACGTACCCCGCGTACGCGGTTGATTTGTACAACAAAGTCTTTTTGTAACAAAGTGTAACAAAAGATGAAATTGTTACACTTTGTTACAAAAATAAGTCACGATAACTTGCTGTTTCTATATAATTCAATCCCT
>CAIUVX010000077.1 GCA_903902705.1 uncultured Methylococcales bacterium | reverse complement strand
GGGTGACGTAGTGTGTGGCGGTTTCGCTATGCCAATTCGTGAAAACAAAGCCCAAGAAATTTACATCGTTTGTTCAGGCGAAATGATGGCGATGTATGCAGCGAATAACATCGCTAAAGGTATCGTGAAATATGCAAACTCAGGCAGCGTTCGTTTAGCAGGTTTAATTTGTAACTCCCGCGAAACAGCTCGTGAAGATGAACTGATTTCTGCACTGGCTGCAAAAATCGGCATCACCATGATTCACTTTGTACCACGCGATAACGTTGTTCAACGCGCTCTTTACCATCATCTTATATTGAACGCCCATAGAAAATATAAAAAACTGATTGATAGAAATATACTGATAAAAACAAACAATCTTCTGGATGACTTAGGTTTGCTGATATTATCTTTACTAACTTTTAAGGGTTTGGCATAAGAATTCTTGGTATTATTACTGTAGGTATTTTTAGTTTCTAACGTTTTAAGTGTCAATGGTTTTTGGGCTTCTGGTGCTTTATTTTGTGATGGTTTAGACTTTGTATTTTTGAATGCTAGCGGTTGAATTTTTAACGGTTCATCATGATTATTTTCAATGGCTATAGGCTTTTTTTTTACGAAAATATCGATAATATGCTCGATCAGCATTGCTTCATTTACAAAGCTAATATCAAACATTGCAGTTAACCCCTTAACACGCTCTTCATCAACCCCTGAAGTCAACATTAAAAATTGTGCTTTTGGTATAAATAGTTTTCTTCTCAATTTTGTATATTTATCAATAAATTCACGGTATTCACCCGATTTACATTCTACAAATAAGGGCTGGTCATTTATTAAGAAAAACACATCTATTTCATATCTATTGTTGTCATCTGACAAATAAATAATCATGTTTCTAGTACAAGAAAATTTTATTTTTCTTTGATGGCATAATTCTGCTATTTTCATAACCGCATACCATTCTAGCCATTCACCATTGAAGAAATTAATTATTTTAGTGGCTGCCTGTAACTGTAAAACGGCTTTTTTATCTTTGCTATTATAAAAGTATTTAGCAACAAAAGCATACTCATAGAGTTGTTTACAAAACTTTTGAATAGTATCTATATTTTTCGGTTCATCCCTAGATAAATCGATATATGCTCTATCATATTTACCTTGTTGTCTACGTTTAATTGTATCAACGATCCTTTTTAATAACTTATAATTGTCACCCAATTCAATAGCAATTTCATCAAAAAAACCACTGGTATCCATTGCCGCTTCGTTGACTTCAGCTTGAAAGTTTCTTTGTTTTAACCAGCCGACAATAGGCGCGTAATGGTCTATTTTGGTCATCATATCGGTATTGTGAATATTCAAATCTGGTGTTTTTTGTGGGGTAGGGCGGGGATTATTTGATTTTTTGGGTTGTGGAGGTAAAGGTTTTTTTGTTGAATGTTCTTGCTTGTTCTCTATGGTTGATTTTACAGCAGAGTCAGTTTTTTTATTATTGTCGATGGGGGTAATTTGGTTTTGTTGTTCAGTAGGTTCTATATCAACACCAAAATTTTTTGCTAATGCCGCTAAGCTACTATTATAGCCTTGCCCCATTGCTCTAAACCGCCATTCAGTATTATATCTATATAGCACACCTAATATAAGTGCTGTTTCAGTGTTGATACATTCAACAGAATAAGACATTAATTTTTGTTTTCCAAGAAAACTAAATAGTTCAATGGTTATATTTTCCAATAGTCCAAAATATTGTTGTTTTAGTCCTGCATCATGTAGTGTTAATGAAAAACTAATTTTATTAATATCTTTTGGAATAGTATTTAATGCAATTTTAAATCGATTATTTTTGAATATAATGGCACTGTCAGTTGATGCGGGTTGATTGTAAAAAATGAAGTCTGTATCGTTTCTGGTTTTGTTTTTTTCAGTCAATAAAAAAGCACTGGTATCAATATCGAATTCTGTTTCATCATTGGTTTTTTTAGTCCATTTTATAACGACTATAATTTCGCTAGGATTGGGTATAAATTTGCTTAGTGATATATTTTCACCTTTTTGTAAAACGTCAACCATAATTATCCCGTTAAATATATCCAAAATAGGCGCGAATAAAAATTCGCGCCTTATCTCATTACTAATCGATTATTTCTGTAGTATAGCGATAAATCTTAACTGTGTTTGACCAATAATTAGGCGGTAAACCTGCTTTTTGTTTTAGGTGTTGTAAAAATTGCTTAGGATCGGGTAGTTGTTCCCAGACTGAGGGTAAAAATGTACCGCGTAGATGACCTTCTTGCAAAATTAAGCCGTCAATATTCGGCTGTATTTGGCTGACTAAATCCTGTTCTGAACTGAATATCATGGGTTCAGAAGGACTGAGTATGGACAGGTGAATCTCTAAATCTGTCAGTTCTTGCGCGGTTAAGGGTGGAAAACGTGGGTCTTTAAACGCAGCACAAAAGGCGTTTTCGGCAATGTCTTCAACCAATGGTCTAACGGCGGTCAACAGTCCTATGCAGCCGCGTAGTTGTCCGTGTTTTTGTAGCGTGACAAAAGTGGCTCGCTGTACGGTTAATTCAGCTGGAAAATCGGCTAGGTCTACCTTTAGGGGTTTACCTGTCGTTAAACCGTGCTGGATGGCGTTTTTTGCCAGTATTAGCAACTGTTGTTGCTGGTCTTTATTCAATGATGTACGCGCCATAGCCTACCACCCTTTGTTTGTCGCCTGCGGTATCGCCTGAATTGCGCAGGTCGATGTTTTTTACGGTTAACCCATTGTCTCTTGCCAGTTTTAATAGACCGCTCACAGGTACTCTGCCACAGGCTGATTCAAAGTTGAGTTTTTCGTATTGTAGATTTTCTATTGCCGCGCTGGTAGCACTGTCTAGGCGTTGTGCAGTGGCATAGTCGTGGTAATGGCTTAAATCAGAGCTGATAACGATCAAGGTTTCATCATCGCCCCATAAGGCGGTTAGGACTTGACTCACTTGTTCTGGTGAAGCATCTCCTGCCACTATCGGCACGATACTGAAATCATCCAGCATGACTTGTAAAAACGGCAGCTGCACTTCTAAACTGTGTTCGTGACTGTGGGCTTGTTCTATGTATTGGACAAACGATAGCTGAGCTATCGTTTGTACGGCTTGTGTATCAACAGGAATACTGCCTAACGGTGTGATAAACGTGTCTGCTTGACTGACGGCTAAGCCTTGAAAGCCAACTCGATGGGATGGACCTATCAATACAACCCGCCTGATGCGTGAGTGGACGGTTTTTAATCGCGCATAAGCTGTTGCGGCAATCTCACCTGAGTAGATATAACCTGCATGAGGTGCAATAATGGCTTTGGGGGCTTTTGCATCAGTTTCTGCGTTGTGTAAATAGTGCGTCAGTATCTGTTGAAGTTGTTGTGGATTAACAGGATAAAAACTACCTGCTACAGCGGGCTGTCTGTTCATCAGGGTCTCCTTTTACGATTAATTTTGAATGGGGGGAAAATTCTATGAATACACTATGCTTAATACTAGCATTTTATATAAATGGGGGCGACAAATGACAACTTTTATTACGCATGATACTGTGCAAACTCGTTATTGGCATACGCTAGAAGATGGACGTGTGCAGTGTGATTTATGTCCACGATTTTGTAAGCTACATGAAGCGCAACGTGGGTTGTGTTTTGTTAGGCAAAATCTGGATAATCAGATCGTTATGACCAGTTATGGGCGTTCCAGTGGCTTTGCGATTGATCCTATCGAAAAAAAGCCGCTCAATCATTTTTTGCCAGGGTCGCCGATATTGTCTTTTGGCACTGCTGGTTGTAATTTGGCGTGTAAGTTTTGCCAAAATTGGGATATTAGTAAATCACGCGAAATGGATACTCTAATGAGCAAAGCATCACCTGATGCGATTGCGCAAGCGGCATTAGCGCATGGCTGTGCGAGCGTCGCTTATACCTACAACGATCCTGTGGTGTTTCACGAATACGCGATTGATACTGCGCAAGCTTGCCGCGCTCTGGGGATAAAATCGGTGGCGGTGACGGCAGGTTATGTTTGTGAACAGCCTAGAGCAGAATTTTATGCCTTGATGGATGCGGCTAATATTGATTTAAAAGCGTTTAGCGAACGATTCTATCATCACATCACGGGTGGACACTTACAAGCGGTATTAGAGACCTTGCAATACGTTAAACAGGAAACCTCAGTTTGGTTGGAACTGACGACTTTACTCATTCCAAACGAAAATGATTCGGACGCAGAATTGGAAGCGATGACGCAATGGGTGGTTGAAAATTTAGGGGTAGATGTACCTATGCACTTTACCGCTTTTCATCCCGATTGGAAAATGCAAGCTATTCCCCACACACCGTTACAAACTTTATTACGCGCCAGACAGATTGCATTAAAAAATGGGGTACGTTATGCGTATATCGGTAATGCACATGATAAAGCGGCGGACAGCACTTATTGTCATGGTTGTGGTCAGTTGTTGATAGGCAGGGATTGGTATCAATTATCCGAATGGAATTTGGATGCTTCAGGTTGTTGTCGTTTTTGTGGTGTAGGCTGTGCGGGAGTGTTTAATGCAAAAGCAGGGGATTGGGGTGCAAAACGTAGAGCTGTTGTTATCGACTAAGGCGGATAAACAAAAAACCCAGCGGTAAAGCTGGGTTTTTTGGTATTACCAAGTAGTATTACAGTGCGATAGAGCTTGAAACTTTTTGTTTGCTATCGTCTTGGCTGTCGATACAACCAGTTAAGCCAACGATCATTAATGCCATAGCCAAAATTGCTAAAACTTTTTTCATAGTATCCTCCAATGGGGGTTTAAATTATTTTTATGTGCGCTGTTACAAAAAGCACAGATAATTTATATCATGACTATCCTATCGATGCAAACAAAAATAGCTACCTTTTTTTTGATAGTGATGAATTATAAGGTGTTAATGTTTTCAGGTAAGTCAAATGAAATCATATCATTCGACCATGTAACTGTACCGATAGTCGTCCATTTTGAGTCGAAATTTTTGTGTAATTGATCGTAAACCCACTCGCTAGGCGCGTCAATTTTTTTCATTTTAATATGAAAAACAGTGTGATTTATATCTAATCCGATGCTCTTCCCCCAGAACGCAGTCACTTTCATAATAAATTTTCGGACTCGCTGATTATCAATAGTCGGGGTAACAGCAATATTAGCCCACATTGAATGCACTCGTCCCCAATTAGGCGCGAGTATCCGCCCTTGTTCATTCACAAACGGCAACCATTGCTCAACACCGTCCTTATCGGTGTAAGTAATGGCTAAAATATGGTCGTAGCCCATAAAATGGTCGTGTAGATAAAGTGCGTGTGGCGTAACGCCTAAAAATAGCTGAGAGACCATAATTAGCGCGTTACTCGCTTGAGACACGGGTACGCTGAAAGGGCTTTTTTCAATGGCTAAATCAAGTCGGTAGAAAAGACCGTAATGAATCGAGCTGTTTAACTGCAAAATGAGTATAAAAATCAAACTATTGGTCAGTTTTCTAGCAAATGCCTTGGGTTTGCGAGTAGCGAATTGTTCAAACACACAATGATACAAGGTGTTATCGGCTAGTTTTTCTGAGATTAAACAATCCGATGAGCAAGTAATGCGTTGCCGATTGTCGGCAATAGCACGGTATTTTTTTGCCGCGATTTGGTAAATAACAGGCAAGCGCAATAACAATCCAATGAGTGATAAATAACGCATTTTTAGTACGATTTGAATATAAGTATCCAATCCTGAATAGACCTTGTTATCGCTGTCTAAGGCGTATAAATCTGTCAATAAAGTGGCATCACTGATATTCGCCAATGCGGGATAGTGTCTAGCGTGTTGTTGCGCACTTTTGAAGTCTATACAACTGAAAATATCAAAATGATTAATTGTCAGCACTGTGCGATTACATAAAGGGCATTGCTGGTCATAAAAAACCGTCAGCGCGGCTTGTTTAGCCGTTAATCGCTCACCAATGGCACGCCACCAGCTAAACGGTACGAGCAGTATATAAAACACCGTCATACCCAGTCCAAAAGGATAAATATTTAGCGATAGGGTAATGCCCAGATGTAAGCTCAGCCCAACGAATAAATAAATAACGCGAAACTGGCTGCGGAAAAATAAAAAAATAAAACTGAATTGAAACACCAAAATCGTATAGCCGATGGTTTTTTCCACTAACTCCAAATTTAATAACCACGACATATCTAACGCAGACACATAGTAAGGTTGGGTGGAAGGTAGCCACGATCCCAGCCCATTGCGCCAATGTTGGGCGAACATTTTATGAATAGACGAATCGAAGTAAAGAAAGCCCAAACAAATCGCCACAGGCAGAAGATAGGCGAGTATCGATACAGTTGGTTTTGTGTAGCTTTGATACGGTGTAAAAGGCGTACTGAGCTTATACCGTAAATTATCGAGTGAAAATGCCCGATCTGCTGGCATAAACAGCAGAAAAAATCCTGCACCGATCATAAAAATGTCAAAGCCACCGTCAAAATCACGCTGCATGGTAGTGAAATTAACAAAGACTATCCAAAAAATGTAATTACTGAGCATCGCAAACGAATAGCGATAGCCCACTACCACAAAACAGGCAATCACTGCCCAAAGACATAAGAAAAATGGAATTGTTGGAAATTCGACATCGATATAGGGAATCGGGTCAAATATTAAATGATTGAAATATAATAGGAAAAATATTTCCTGTAGGGTAACAAGTCCATAAAAAACACGAAATAACCCAACACCTGTTGCGGGGGCTTGTTTGGAATGGAGTTCTGAAAGTGTAGCGATGAGTGTTTTATACATTTTGATGTTTTAAAAACCGCAAAACGTGTAAGTATAAAACAAATAGAAAAATTAAGTTTGGTAAAAACGAGGTCGCTACTCATTCAAAAGAATGAGCAACGACCTAACTCAGGCAATGTAAAGCTACAAACCTTATGATTCGTCGTCTGGGTGTGGAGCAAAAACCCATTTTGCGAGAAAATAAACAGCTGCTATAACAACAACTGCTCCAATCATCCCTTTTGGTTCTTTTAACATTTCAGTCAAGTCTAATATAAAACCCATGAATATCTCCTACCTAATATTTTTTTTTGAGAAATTGCTAACTACATAGCAAGCGGAATTGGCATGATACTTTAGGCGACGCTAAAGTCAAGGCTTATTGTTAATAGTGTTTAAAAAATGAGGCAATATAAATATTGCGCATTGAATAGTTAAAGCTCGATAGCCAGTGTGGTATAGTTTAAACTCTGCGCTTTAAAGCAGATACACTAGGGGGAAAAATAATGAAAAAAACCGTTAAAATATTATCGTTAGCCTCAATTTTCTTGGCATTTTCAGTAAATGCAGATGTTCAACTAAAAGACAACACTGAAATTTTAGGAAAATGGAATCTCTATGCTGAAGCAATTAAACTAGATGGCGAACAAAAAGCAGTTAAAATTGAATGGGACTTTCAATCCGATGGTACGTTGCAAACAACGTCAACTGACTCGGTAGGTCGCACTAAAGAAATGAAAATTGCTATTAAATATTCCGTGGAAAACGGCGAAATTAAAAAGCAGGCAGCACCTGGACGCGAAAAATATGATTCTTGTAAAGTGCTTGAAAAAGACGATAGCAAGATGATTTTGAAATGTTCAGGTATGTTCTTTTTTCTAAAAAAATTATAACAGTAGGGTAGGGTATAGCTTATGATTGGCGCGATAGTAATGATTTTTGTAGCTCTTTGGATATACCAATCAGCTATAAAAGCAAAAGTAGGTAATGTAGTAATGTGGTTTGCGGGTGCAGCAGCCATTTTTTTTGTGATGCAGTTTTTATTGGTTGACATCAATGTAAATGTTTTTAGCTTAGATGGCTCTAAAACAGAAAGTACAGTGATGCAAAAATCATCAGATGAAGCGTGTAACCCCATTAAACCAAGTAAATCCAGCTCAAAAGCGGGTGAAGCAGACGGTGATATGGGACAATTCAAAGATTCAAGCTGCTCTGAAGTACACGGCGAAGACAGACAAGATAAAGAGCGTTATTTAGGCTTTAGTGGCATACTTAAATCGCTGTATTTTGAACTATCTCCTTCCCTTCTCAGCTTTTTGGCGATTGCGTTCTTACGCATTAAATTTATCACCAAAGAAGCATTGTCAGTCACTAACTTGTTTAGTGGTCTTCAAGAAATGTTTGCAGGGATATACCAAAATATCAAACAAAGCTTTAAGTCAGCTTCCAAGTAAACAGACTCGTTGTATTGATAAAAAGCCCAAGTATTGCTTGGGCTTTTTTATGCGCAGGGCTAATTGTGTGACAGACTTACTATCCTACAGTATCATAGAAACCAGTAGAATAAGACTGCAAACAAACAACACGGTAAAAATCACGCCAGCGACTACATAAGTCGATAGTGATCCTTGTTCAAATTCTTTGCGTCTATTTTCATCACTTTGTACGCCCATAGCCGCAGAAAGAACGCTTTTTATTAATTGTATAATTTTGGCTTTTGACACAATATCACCGACAAAAGAATAAAATAATAGTGCTAGCTAGCACGTTAGGCAATGATTAGTTTTAAGCAACACAGACACCCTAGGTAATTTTAATGAACAGAACAGACTTATTCAAACAACACTTGTCTCAACGTATTTTATTTCTCGATGGTGCGATGGGAACGATGATTCAAGGCTATAAGCTGGAAGAAAAGGATTATCGGGGGGCGCGTTTTGCGCAATGGGAAACAGATTTAAAAGGCAATAACGATTTACTGTCTTTAACCCAACCTGACATTATTCACGCCATACACAGCGCGTATTTTGCCGCAGGTGCGGATATTGTTGAAACCAACACCTTCAACTCGACCACGATTTCGATGGCAGATTACGGCATGGAATCCTTGGCATTCGAGATTAATGTCGCTTCTGCAAAAGTTGCCAGAGCTGCTGCCGAACAATACAGCACGCCTGAAAAACCGCGTTTTGTTGCAGGTGTTTTAGGGCCAACGGCGCGTACTGCCTCCATGTCTCCCGATGTCAATGATCCTGGTTTTCGCAATATTTCTTTTGATGAATTAGTCACCGCGTATACCGAAGCCACTCACGGATTGATTGAAGGAGGTGCGGATATTATTTTGATTGAAACGGTATTTGATACCCTCAACGCCAAAGCCGCCATTTTTGCAGTCGAACAAGTATTTGATAGCATTGGCTATAAATTACCTGTGATGATTTCAGGCACGATTACCGACGCATCAGGCAGAACTTTATCAGGGCAAACGGTAGGTGCATTTTGGAATTCTTTAAAACACGTCAATCCTATTTCTTTTGGTTTTAACTGTGCATTAGGTGCGACTGAATTACGTCAATACATCGCCGAATTATCCAGTATTGCCGATACCCATGTATCCGCACATCCAAACGCAGGCTTGCCGAATGAATTCGGTGAATACGATGAAACCCCTGAAATGATGGCAGCAGAAATTGCCGATTGGGCAGCAAACGGCTATCTTAATATTATCGGCGGCTGTTGTGGTACATCGCCTGCGACTATTAAAGCCATTGTCAATGCAGTAGAAAAATACCCACCGCGCTCTATTCCAACGATTGAAAAAAAATGCCGTCTGGCAGGGCTAGAACCGATGAGCATCGGCGCAGATTCTTTATTCGTCAATGTCGGTGAACGCACTAACGTCACAGGCTCAGCCGCTTTTAAACGCTTAATTATCGAAGGTAATTTTGAAGCCGCGTTAGACGTTGCCAAACAACAAGTCGAAAACGGCGCACAAATCATCGACATCAATATGGATGAGGGGATGCTGGAATCCAAAGAAGCGATGGTGCGCTTTTTAATGTTGATTGCATCTGAACCCGATATTGCCAAAGTGCCGATTATGCTCGATTCGTCCAAATGGGATATTTTGGAAGCGGGCTTGAAATGTATTCAAGGCAAAGGCGTGGTCAATTCCATTTCCTTGAAAGAAGGCGAAGAGGCGTTTATAAAACACGCCAAACTGGTACGCCGCTATGGCGCGGCAGTTATCGTCATGGCATTTGATGAAGACGGGCAAGCCGATACCAAAGCTCGCAAGGTGCAAATCTGCCAACGGGCGTATAAAATTTTGGTCGAGCAAATCGATTTTCCACCCGAAGACATTATTTTTGATCCCAATATTTTCGCCATTGCCACAGGCATTGATGAACACAATAACTATGGTTTAGATTTTATTGAAGCCACCCGCGAAATAAAACGCACCCTGCCATTCGCGTTAATTTCAGGTGGCGTGTCCAATGTGTCATTTTCGTTTCGTGGTAATAATCCTGTGCGTGAAGCGATTCATTCGGTGTTTTTATATCACGCGATTCAAGCGGGTATGACAATGGGTATTGTCAATGCAGGACAACTCGCTATTTACGCCGATGTCCCTGACGATTTACGCAACACCATCGAAGACGTGGTATTAAACCGTCATGATGGTAGCGGCACAGATCAATTATTAGCCCTCGCAGAAAAATACCGTGGTGACGGCAGCACGGGCGAAGTCAAAGCAGAAAATCAAGAATGGCGCAGTTGGGCAGTCAGTAAGCGATTAGAACACGCATTAGTCAAAGGTATCACTGACTATATCGACGAAGATACTGAGCAAGCCCGATTAGAAGCCGAAAGACCGTTACACGTTATCGAAGGCGCGTTAATGGATGGCATGAACGTCGTTGGTGATTTATTTGGCGCGGGTAAAATGTTTTTGCCGCAAGTCGTTAAATCCGCCCGCGTGATGAAAAAAGCCGTCGCTTATTTAATGCCGTTTATGGATGCCGATAAAGCCGCAGGTGATCGACAAACTAACGGTAAAATTCTCATGGCAACTGTCAAAGGCGATGTACATGATATTGGTAAAAATATCGTCGCCGTGGTGTTGCAATGTAATAACTATGACGTGATTGATTTAGGCGTAATGGTGCCTGCGGAAAAAATACTACAAACAGCCCGCCTTGAAAACGTTGATATTATTGGTTTGAGCGGATTAATCACGCCGTCATTGGATGAAATGGTACACGTTGCCAAAGAAATGCAGCGACAAGGTTTTACTATTCCATTGATGATAGGCGGTGCGACGACTTCACGCGCTCATACCGCCGTTAAAATTGAACCCCATTACACTAATGGCGCGACTGTCTATGTCACTGATGCGTCGCGTGGTGTCGGTGTTGCCAGTAATTTACTCAGTGCGGATTTAAAAGCCGATTTTGTTAAAAGTATTCGTGAAGAATACGAAGAAGTTAGAGAGCGTCACAAAGGTAGAGAAGCTAAAACCCAACAACACAGTTTAGAAGCTGCCAGAGCCAATAAATATGAGTGGGCTACACTTACACCCGTAAAGCCGTCATTTTTAGGCATTAAAGTCATTGATAATTTGCCAATGGCAACCTTGGTGGATTACATTGATTGGTCGCCATTTTTTCAAACATGGGAAATGGCAGGCAGTTATCCAAAAATTTTGGATGATAAAGTAGTCGGTGTAGAAGCGCGAAAATTATTTAATGACGCAAAAGATATGCTGAAAAAAATTGTCAGCGAAAATTGGTTACAGGCGAGGGCAGTGGTGGGATTTTTCCCAGCTGCCAGTAGCGAAGACGATATTATTGTTTATAGTGATGAATCTCGTAGTCAGGTTCGCGAAACTTTACAACATTTACGTCAGCAAAACATCAAAGCACCTGGTCGCCCTAATTATTGCTTATCGGATTTTGTTGCCCCAGTGGACAGCGGTAAAGCCGATTATATCGGTGGTTTTGCGGTAACAACGGGCATCGGTATAGAAGCGAAATTGGAAGAGTTTGAAAAAGATCATGATGATTACAGCTCAATTATGCTCAAAGCCTTAGCGGACAGACTTGCCGAAGCCTTTGCTGAATATTTGCATTTACAGGTAAGAAAAGACTATTGGGGCTATGCAGAAGACGAAGCTCACAGCCCAGAACAACTCATTAATGAAAGCTATCAAGGTATTCGTCCCGCACCAGGTTATCCTGCTTGCCCAGACCATACCGAAAAAGAAAAATTGTTTGATTTGCTCAATGTCACTGAACATACCAGCATTGAACTTACCGAAAGTTATGCCATGTATCCTGCTTCGGCAGTGAGTGGCTGGTATTTTTCCCATCCAGACGCGCAATATTTTAATGTCGGAAAAATAGATAAACAACAATTAGCCGATTATGCTCGCCGTAAAGGGATGGCGGAAGAGGTTGCTGCGCGTTGGTTGGCCTCACATTTGAATCACTAGCCGAATACAGGAGTAACTATGCACTTATTGTTACTAGGTACAGCAGGCTGTCATTTGTGTGAACAGGCAGAGGAGATTATTCGAGAGTGCTTGGGTAATGATTACGATGAAGTGGTTGAAACTATTGACATTGCTGAACAGGAACACTGGCAAGCACGTTATGCGGTTCGTATTCCTGTTTTATATGATCCAAGCAGTGAAAAAGAATTGGCTTGGCGGTTTGAAGTCAGTGATGTGCAAGCGTTTATTCAATCTTTGTAGCGATACCGATTTATCTCGTTTAAATAGTCGTGAAGCGAGGTACAAACCTAGGTTTGTACTCCTGAATGGTTAGAATTTACCAGCAATCCGCCAATGTTCCTGTTCCACCTTCCGTTTTAACACCAGTGCTGTTTAAGGTGAGCGCACCACATACACTATCAGGAGCTGTTGACCTTGGCGTGGCTGTGATCGTAAACGTACTTGGTGTAGTGGCAACCGTCAAATCGTAGTTAGCTTTACCAGATTTAGGGGTTACTAAAAAGGGTAGCGTAGGTGCTGTTGTAGTACCCGTAGCACAAGAACCAGAAGTATAACACCCAGTCGTGGTGTACAACCGCTCCATAAAAACCGACAACTCCAACAACGCAGCTTTAGCATCGGCGCGGCGTGATTTAGTCATGCTGTCTTGATAACTGGGATAAGCAATCCCCGCTAACACCCCAACAATTGCCACAGTAATCATCAATTCAATTAGGGTAAAACCATTTTGTCTGTTTTTTTGCATTTTAAATTTCCTCGCTGTATATCATGTATAACTGATAATAGACGCTGATTCGTAAGTCTCTCATCGTCTGTAATAGCAAAAGGAGTATAAACTTAATTTATACTCCTTAACGCTACTCAAAAATTATTGCAATTGATTCCAAGATTGACGACCTGTACCTTTTACAGGAGCTGATGTAAAAGAATAGTCACTTTTGGCAATGTCGCCCTTACTAGTACTTCCTAATATTTCTCCAGTATTTGGACCTTTATCTATGATTGTTGGTGTACCCATAGCACCTGCTAAACCTATGCCTGATACAGTTACTGGCTGTCCATCTATTAAAGCTGAGAGTCCACTTAACGCAGTTTGCGTGGGACGTGAGCCTGTTAGTGCATCAAGTATCATGATAAAACTAGTGCTATTGGTGTTTACAGTACATATATCTGCATCTACAGTAGTAGGTGGGCTAGGTGTTAAGGTAGAAAATAAAACGCGTCCATCACGCAATAGAGAGGTACTGATAATACGCTCTCCGTCATTGGTTGCAGGGCTATTATTAGGATTTAAAAAATCCATGTACCAGCCTCTTTTAGTTGGATAGTCTGGTGTTTTATTATCTGTTGTTGCTCTTAATACGGGTGTGCCGCTTTGTACCAATATTTTTTGTTCAATTAACGCACTAGCGGGTGTATTAGCGGGTGATGTCCGTGTAGGCGAAGGAACGCTCGTATTACAAATAGTAGCAGGGCTGGTGGAATTGGGGTTAGCGGTATCCATAAGTGGACATTGATCCCATATTCCATAAAACGTCTGTGTTTTTGCTGTACTAAGATCATTGTCACTGGTTTCAAAATACTTACCTGTACCAATGTACACCATATCGCCCCCTGTTGATTGACTGGGTCCTACTTTACCGACTTGCGGTGCGCTAGTAATAGGCTGCCTAGTATTATTACAATTACTGCCATCTGAACAGGCAATAAACAAGGGGGCGGGTGTACTAGTCGAACCATAAGCGATTTTCCATGAACTGGGTGTGCTGGTACTAATATCGAATTTCCATAGATTGCCGAGTAAATCGCCTGCATAAACGGCATCAATTGTACCGTTACCATCATCGTCAACAATAGAAGGGGATGATAAGCCATTGGGTGTAGTGCTACTACCCGCTAGCGTATCAAATGTTTTAATAATAGCTCCTGTTTTAATATTCAAAATGTACAGAATAGCCTTATTGCTTGAGCTAGCATAGCCGTTGGCAACAAACACAGCCCATGTTCCATCATTCAATCTACCAATTGCCAGTTGTGGTAATGCGTAACCTAGATTAGCGGCAAAGGTGGTTGCATCTGTCGCAGTAGGTGTTCTATCGCTGCTAACTTCCCACAATATATCAGCGGCGGAAAATGTTGCAGGATCAGACACATCCAAAGAAAAAATACCTGATCCACCTGCGCCTGTTGTACCTACTAAGACGGTATGCCAAGCACTATCAAAATACACATCGCTAACTACGGGCGTTCCATCTACTGAATATTTGTGAGCGTAAGAAGGTGATGATAGTTCTTTTAACAGATTGTTCTTAAAAATACTTTCAGGCATATATGCTAGAACTTCTGTGCCACCTGTACTTGTTAATGAACCATTAAAACCGTGTAAAAATCCATCATTAGCACCAACATAAAGCATCGGTGTCCAAGCGGATTTACCCGTGACAAAAGCACTATAAGAGGACTTTTCAGCGGCAGTCAGTCCTGTTGAGTTGGTATACCCCGCATCATCGTTATAAACATAAGTGGCACTAGAATTGACGATGTCCCCCAGTAGCCAAGGGTCATAACGCACGTCACCTACACTGTAAGCGGGAGTAACACCCGCCGCTGAATTTTTTTGGTGATAGCGCACACGGTTACGGAAAATGCGATTAGTAACTGTATTATTAGTTTTCCGAGGGTCGGTCGTTAATGCGCCGTATTTATAGTTTGCTTGTGTAGCGATGACAGTTTCGTGGCTAATATCACCGCGTAAATAATCTAAACGCCATAAGCCAGTGTCTGTAGTGCTAGAACAATTGGTGATGCCTAATTCAGTGCGTTGAGTCGCGCTTAACTGACCGCACGCTGTCGCAGCAGTACCCGTACCTGTTGCAAAGGTTAAGTTTTTAAGGCTAATACCTTTATTAGTTGTGTTGTAAGTAAAAATGTTACGCGCTTGCCAATCAGTTTGTGCGGGTTGTTGTACGACGGATTGGACAATTTTCTCACCTGCATTCCATTGAGCAGGAAAAATAGGATCACCGTTGGTATCGAGTTTAATAGCAAAAAAATCACCCGTCCAATCAGCGGAATCATACAAGGCTTGGAAAAGAGCGGTATCTGTACCTAATTGTGTCGAGTTTGCTGCGATGGTAGAAAAAGAGCCGACACCTTTTCTTATATTAGCAATCATGGCATCGAGAGCGGCTTTTAATTCGTCAACGTTGTCTGCAAATTTAAAAGACCCGCCCCCTCTTTCAGCCGCCGCTTCTAGTATGGTGCCAACAGGATTACCTGTACACGCAGTAGCTCCACACATCGCGCCTGTAGGTAGATTGCTGGGTTTAACCTGATTTTTTACAACAGGATCGGCAATGCCAATGGCATAGGTTGTGATGTTATTTTTAGGGCTAGTAGCGGACAATGCTCTCAAATCTGGACGCAAATCCATCTCGTAGAGGGCTGCGGCCACATCATCTAAATAGTCAGAACCAATCGTTTCATAGCTACGACCTACTTTAGTGCCATTCTTGCAAAGTGACCCGCTGTTAGCTGTGTTATCATTATTATTAGGACATGAGTCGGCAGTTGTTGCAGCGGCGGTTTTTGTTAATGGGGTGCTAGGTCCTCTCAATGTGGCATTACTGGGTGTATTATCACACTGCCCAGCTGCACAGTCACCCGAATAATCTCGCAAGCTATCACTAATAGCACGATCTTTGTTAGGTAAGCCATCAGTGACTAAAATAACGGCACTTTTTTGGCAATAGTTAGTAATTGGCGATGCGATAGCCGCTGTAGTGTAATCAAGACCATCGGTAGTTCCATCAGCAGCCCCTGTTGAAGATTCGTTATTTGCGGTACAGGTATTAACCGTTGTATGGATGTCGTTGTCTTCCGATGAATAAGCGGTATTGCAGAGATTAAAAATTTCACCAATGGTTTTTGAAGTGGGCGTTGCCGCGCTAGGATGTAAAGTGAGGTTTGCCTTGTTAGCGTCTCGCCAGTTATCCCAGTTTGTAGCGTTATTCGTCGCGCCTAATGTGCCAATGGCAAAGTAACGACCAATGTCGGTGAGGGTTTCTGCTAAAGGCGTGTAGGAAGAAGGATTGATGGCATTTATTTGATTTATTATGATTCCCGCTTGATTTATATCGAGGTCTTGAATCGGTGTTTTGAGCGCGCCTCCCAAATTAGAACCAGCACTACCAAAGACACTCAAGCCAAGTCGTACATTAGTTTTGCCTGTTGTTGTCGGGATAAGTGAGTTCACCAGCCCTGTTGCCGCCACTTTTGCCATTTCCATGCGTGACCACTGTCTTGTACCCGCAGGTATTGTGGTGTTAGTAGGCGTAATTACGGTGATTGGGGTGCTTGTTAGAATGGTTGTTGTTGCGGGGGTTATTGTGGTGGTGGTGGTTACGCCTGTGCTGGATGTGGTGGTGGTGGAAGGTAAAGACAGAGTCGTAGCGGTGCTGGAAAAAGGATTAGGATTTTGATTAAGGTACCAGTTAAGTTGCGCACCAGTAAAAGACCCAAAATTAACCCTGCTACTACAGGTATTGCTGTTTTTACAATCGGTAATGGCGTACGTTGTGGCTGGAGTAAAGCATTTATTAATGCTGTATGCAGTTCGGCTACTACTACCACAAGATGTTGAAGATGAACAAATGTATGGGACACCACTAATCATTCTGATAGTAGCACTGGTTCCTGCTATAGCTGATGTTCCTGTACAGAGGGGGGAGGAAAAACCGTTAGGAGGATTAGTGATAACGTTAGTAGTATTTTGGTAAGTTGTACTTGCACTGTACGTTGTTTTTGTTGTTGCAGCAGTGGTTGTGACATTGAAAGTATCGCCCATAGAACCAGAGTTATCAAGCATTAGCATGATATTAGGCGGTACGCCACCCGCTGAAATACTTAACGGGGTTTGCGCTATATTGAGTGCTGCGACTACTGAATTTGAGATAACACTCAACGTGCCACCTAAAATGAGGCTAATCGCAATTTTGTAAAGGGTATGAGCGTTCATCTCGAACTCCTTAAAATAGGGTTGTTGGGGTTTTGTTTCACCTGTCTTGCAGTAGGTGAGTGATAAATTAAGTAAGTAAGTAGAAAAACAAACATTATACAGGTATAAAATCGTTGACTAGAGCTAGGTTAAGCCGTTCGTGGTGAGCCTGTCGATATACCTAAAACCTATGTGTAGTTACTTATCTGTAGCCGTTTTAGTAACCTATATTAACAATAGTCTGCACGGTTGCGATTGAATTTGTATTGCTACCCCAGCCACGCGCAGTAATACGATAGGTAATAGTTACGCCTGTTGCGATTGTTGCTTTTGATTTTTGGTTGCCACCAGCTTTGCTACCTCCTATAGCATTACTATTTGAAGCCGCTTTATTGAGCAGTTCTTCAACAATGTATTGCGGTTGTCTTGCAACACTGGACAAGTTACTTCCCGTATAACTCATGTAATTAACAGGACTACTGCCCCAATTAACCGCGCTATAAAAATGGTAAGGGTCTGCCGATAGGTTAGGGTCTACCGCTGGGTCGTGTGTTTGAATATTGTCTGCTACGACTGCGGTTGTATCTAATAAGGTGTAGTAACCTGCATTACTCACACCTTGGCTATTTCTTACGACAGCCCGTTGTGTTTCTGTTTTGGTAAAATTAGGTCTGGTCAGTATTAAGTCATTTTCCGCAAACCGCAATGCGGCTTCGGCGGCTTGAAAGGCGAGGTTTATGTCTTTAGTATTTGCCGCCATTTTCTCTTCTAAACTGGTCACGCTGGAACTGGTGACACCAATTAATGTGAGTGCTAAGAGCATAATTAAGCTAATAATCAGCACTACGCCTGATTGATATTTAGCGATAATATGTTGTTTATTTGTCATGATACTCACCGTTTAAGGTAGCCGATTGCGCACGGCAATGGTGGAGGAAAATACACGGCGGATTCTAAGGTCTTTCACCTGTATATTTGGGCTACTGCAAGGCAAGGCGGATACTACTACACCGTTGCTGGAGCAAACATCAGGTGGCGTGGTGGTTGTACCATTGTATGTATAGGGTTGCGGTGTATCAGTTAAATTATTGTCCATTGTAACTAATAATAAAGTGACACGAACACTGACTATTTTAGTCCAATCAGCGGCAGCCACTGTGCCAGCATCTGCATAATAATTAGGGACATAATCAGGTACTGTATCTGTATCTACGCCATACAAAACCTGCATTCTTTCTACGCCTTCAACGCGCTCTTGTGAGCTTGCACCATCGTAACGCCATAACGCGGGTATATTACTATTGCTGTCATCGACACGAATAAAATAGCTAAACTCACTTGTAGTAGCAGTACAGGGAGATGGAAGGTTAATCCATTGGTAACTACGAATGACATCAGTGCGAATGTTATTAACGGTATTGGCAAGATTGGCGGGGGTGGTAATACTTGGCACACATATTCTTTTGGGGCTGGGACCACACCAAGTATTATCTGCTTTATCAAAAGCGAGTCCTAGAGTTAATGGTAGGGCTGGTGGTGTAGGAAAACATTCGTACGCAACATAACCCGCCATACGAATATCCTTTGCAATCAAATTTATCGCCAATCGACCATTTTCCTGTAGTCGAGATAAGTTTTCTTGCAGTCGATAGGCTTGCTTGGCACTGAGAAAAATCTGTATAACACCCGACATCAAAAACACGCCGATGAGCATGGCTATCATTAGCTCTACCAAAGTAAACCCACGTTGAGATGTATTAAATCGAAACTTTTTCATGGTTGCAAACTCATGGTAAAGGTGGGGTCGTTACTATCAACTGCACCATTACGGTCATCGTCCCAAGTAATAGAAAGCAGAAAAACACCAGTCGTCGTGCTTATGATGCCTTTGCCCATTGGTAGTGTGTTGGTTATGGCGGTATTCCATTCTATAAGGTCATTTTGTGCCAAAGCAGTCGGTGTACAAGGATTTGCTGATGTGCAAGGGTTACTTACCGTTGTGCCTAGTGTGTTGCTATTGGCAATAACATAATTAGCAGGATTAGGACAAGTGAGAGGGGGCGTGGGAGCTGTATTTGCATTGGGTTTGCAATTATTAGCCCGTATTCTATCTGACATATCATAAAGCAGTTGCGTAGCTTGTCCGTGATTGTAAGCTGCTAGATTGCTTCTGAGCGTATAGGTCTGCAATGCTGCCAGCCCCAATAAGCCGCCAGCGAGTATGAGCATCGCAACCAGCACTTCAATGAGTGTAAATCCAGTATGTGTTTTCATGGTGATGTACAGTCGGTCAGTTCTGTGCTAAGACTACTAGTTTTTTCAGGAATTCCGTCATTGTCACTATCCTTCCCCATGCGTATTCTGCCTACAGGACTAATAATGATGAGTTTGGATGTATAAGGTTTTGGGGGAATACCGTTGCCATCACTGATGTTACAGAGAGCAAAAGTACCCCCCGTATTGCTAGTTCCATCCGATTGATAGGTGATGTAATTAACAATACCACCATTACCCGCTAATATGAACTTGCTAGGAAGTTTATCGTAGGTTCTAAGAAGATCGTCTGTCCCTGTCTCAAAAGTTTTGTTTCCATTGTTATCCACAAAAACATTCCAGCCGCTGTCACTCCAGTAAGTCCCAGTTCCGCCAATTTTGCGGACGTAGACAGTAATACCCCGTTTAACAGCTTCACTCCGCGCTATATTTAACGACGTGACCAATTCATTGGCATAAGTCGTTAAGCGATTATTCCTCATCATGTCGCTAAAACTTGGTATCGCCATCGCCATCAAAATACCTGCAATAGAAATAGCAACGATAAGTTCTAACAGCGTAAAGCCAGAAGCTTGTTTGGGATGACTACACATGATCTGTCCGATCTCCTTTGAAACGCTACGACCTGATGATAAAACCGATGGGCGTGATTTAATTTTGATTAAGTATAAATGAAGCTTTCAACTATGGCTATTATGCAGAAAAACCTTTATTTCCAAAGAAGCAAAGCATATATCGTGCCTAATACATCAATTTAGTTGCCTCCCTTTAACCAACTAATCGATATAACTATTAAATATAGCCTTTGCTATTGATTAATCATAATAATCCAAGTTTAGACAATAATTTTTAAAAAAGGTGACAAAAATCATTGGTAAGTGACAATAAATGTCATTCTGGATTTAAGTGGTATTTTACTGGGAGCTGTAATTTTTTATTGACAAAGTAACTGAGTTAGATATAATAGCCAGCTCACTTCGGGGCTAACAGGAAATTAAGTTACGGAGGGCTAGGAAGGCTTATGAGAGTAGGGAGCAAAGGATTGGAGTGATGTGAAAGAGGGAGGAAAAATAAAGTG
>CAIUVX010000076.1 GCA_903902705.1 uncultured Methylococcales bacterium | reverse complement strand
TGTTGCAACTGGGAGAAAAAAAAGAATTCGTCTGAACGATAAGGCTCAATATCCACCTGTTCGTAGAAGTGATGAGGTGCTCTAAACACAAAGGTTTCATCTACCAAATTGCACATAATGGGTTCAAAAATAATCGAATCATCTGTATACGCAAAGAGGGGGGATTGTAAAGTCTGTGAGATGACTTCTGGCGTTTGAAGCTGTGCATGTTGCGAAGGGAGTTTTCGAGGGCCTGATGCAGACCTTAAGGTATCACAGGGGACACGAATCATATTGGATTCGGCAATAACCGATAAGTGATTGTCTGCTTGCAATCGACCAATGCTCGCAGAATAGGCGGTGCCTGAAACTGGCAAACGAATTTCTTGCCTAGATTCTAGGTTATGTAGAGCTAAGTCAAACCATAAACGACTGGCTGCATTTGACGTTATCTCATTAGGTCGCCAATAAATCCTTAGAATTAAGGGATCATCTAAGCCTTTTTCAGTATGGTGTTGGCTCTGTTCGGGATTAATCGCCCAATAAGCATAAAGATGATAAGGGTCGACAGGCAGCAGCATTAGTTCAGATACGGGCTCTGAGATTGTGCTGGGTGCAAATTGGCGACTAATCAATTCACTAATGTTACACAATTCATGAGCGGAAAGCTGTGTCATTGAATTGCGACTGCGATGAAGAGTCTGCGTTGGTTCATATGGTTTAGATGTAACTAGGTGATTGGTTTTTTTAAACTCATCAGAATACTTAACTGCTATAAAATCACGCTCAGGTACGGGCGTGTAAAGACGGGTAATTTCCTGACTAATTTCAAACAGTTCTTCCTGTGAAAGCTGAATTTGGGTATCATACCCACGAAGAGAAATCGTCATTGCTAGTTTTTAGTCGTTAATACTTGTTTTTCCTAGAGTTTTTTGGCAAGTTTCTAATTTGACATGGGCTAATTTCCCGCGTCACCAACATGAAAAATACTGTGTATCCATGTTTTAACGATCAACTTACTTTGCAGAAGACTCTAACCTTTGGCGATTATTTTTGCAAGGCATTTTAATCCCAACTACTTTGTTTAGTTATAACTGCTGATTTTAAAGATAATTTGACAAATTTTAATAAAAATCGGCCTATACCTATGCTATTAATAGGTCATGCGGCTACCCAAACAGAGATAAGGATATGCAAATACCCCATTACAAATTAAAGCACGGCTCACCCTATCCATTAGGTGCTAAGTATGTTGCGCATGACATCCACAATATGCGTCGCCATGACGATGGCTCGCCTTACGCCTACAAAGGCGGTGGAGTGAATTTTTCTATTTTTAGTCGTCATGCAAGTTCAGTGGATTTATTGTTGTTTGAGTCGTCTGAATGCGAGCATCCCTTCCAAGTCATTACGTTAGAGAAAGAGAAAAATCGCACGTTTTTTTCTTGGCATGTCTTTGTTAAAGAATTACCGATTGGCACTTGGTATTGTTGGCGCTTGGACGGTTTAAACCAGCCTCGCGAATCCGGTTTACGCTTCGACAAGCAAAAATATTTACTGGATCCTTGGGCACGAGCCATTAGTAGTAAGCGTTGGAAACGAGG
>CAIUVX010000075.1 GCA_903902705.1 uncultured Methylococcales bacterium | reverse complement strand
GTCTTTCTGTTTTTAAATCACTGGTTGTTATTTTCATCTGGCTTTTTAATGTGTTTTAATATGGCAGTATTTTATCTCTAATCTGACGCATCAAGTCTATTAGGTATTTCCACAGGAAAAGCCTTACAGCGTCTATCTTTTAGATAATGCTTACACCCTAAGCAATTAGCATCATGCGTATGAATCATAATAATAAGTCGTTCGGTAAGGTCATTTTTTTATCCATCTCTTAAAAAAGTAGGTTTATGATAAATGACTATTTACACAAAGTTTCTGACACCCTCAGTCAAAAACATAGCGATGCTACTCGGTATAGTTTTTTTCGTTATTCTTATCGTTTGGCTCTATTTTACTATTTTTGTTCCGCTATTCTAACGCGATAAGATGCGCTAATAGGATATACTGAGAGTCCAGATAAAGCCATACCAGAATCTGGGCTACTTATGGACTACTCACTTACGATTAGAGGGTATCTATAGCAAACTTAAGCCGCAAAATTCGCGCTGGCAAAATCCCAGTTAGCTAATATCCAAAACGCTTCCAAATATTTTGGACGCAGAATTGGCATAATCGGTGTGCAAGCAAAAAGATGTTTGCCCAACCCTACCCGACTAAAATACTTGCTGATAAAAAAACAGGCAACGACACCCGCGCCTTGGAGCATACGATTGATGTATTGGTTTATCAATTGTACAAACTAACCGAAGACGAACACAAATAGTGGAAGGTGTGAAATGATTGCATTAAGACAACTCAAACGTGTGCCAAAAAATCATAAAATTGTGATTGAAGTACCTGAAAATATAGATGAAAACCAAATAATGGAAGTGATTTTGTTATTCAAAGAACCGCCGAAAAATTCGAGACTCGATAAACTTGCGCAATTAAAAGCGAGCCAACATGACGGACTTTTTTAGCGGATTTGCAAGTGGTTAGCGGTGATTTTGCTGACGTTGATTACGAGGGAGAGGGTGTGATTAAAAGTTTGGGGAGCGTACTTGTGGAAGCTCTAGCAAGTAGCCCAGATAAAGCGATAGCGGAATCTGGGCTACTTTCGGAATTATGCTATCCTATATTCCATAAACTTAATATGGACTACTCACTTACGATTAGAGGGTATCTATAGCAAACTTAAGCCGCAAAATTCGCGCTGGCAAAATCCCAGTTAGCTAATACCCAAAACGCTTCCAAATATTTTGGACGCAAATTGCGAAAATCAATGTAATACGCGTGTTCCCAGACATCACACGTCAATAAAGGCGTTTGACCTGACGTTAACGGGCAACCTGCGTTGCTGGTGCTGACTAATGCTAAACTGCCGTCAGCATTTTTAACCAACCATGCCCAACCTGAACCAAAAGTCGTCACCGCGCATTTAGTAAATTCTTCTTTAAATTTGTCAAACGAACCAAAGGTTGCATCAATTGCTTCGGCTAACGCGCCAGTGGGTTTACCTGCACCACTTGGTGTTAAAGAATTCCAATAGAAGGTGTGATTCCAGATTTGTGCCGCATTGTTAAAAAGTCCGCCTGAAGATTTGAGGACGACTTCTTCTAAGGTAGCGTTTTCAAACTCTGTGCCTACGACTAAATTGTTCAAATTAGTCACATAAGTTTGGTGATGTTTTCCATAATGAAACTCGATGGTTTCTTCGGAAATGTAAGGTACTAAAGCATTTTTAGCATACGGTAATGGTGGAAGTTCAAAAGCCATGTGTCTCTCCTAAATGAAAAATAAATACAGTTTTACAAAGAATTATTGATAAGTAAAGCTAAATACCCAGTGGTTTAATCAGCTATAACTTTAGCACTGCCAGCCAATTAAATAAAGTAGGCTTTGTCGCATTCGCCTAATCACACTAAAATGCGTTGAGTAAACAGCACTCAAATTCGCCGTTCGTTTCTTAAACTACGCTGTTGTGCAACTTAGTCAACCTTTAAAACGCCATGCTGATTCGACTGATTATTTATTTTGCTTACATTTTAAAAAGATCGCCGCGTTATCGGCGGACTAAGCTGTTTTTTTACAATTTATTAGAAAATTCAGACAACAAGGTTAAATCCTATTTTGATATATTCATGATTGCGCTGGTCATGAGTAGCGTATTTTTTCTAATTTATGAAATGAATACCAAGTTAAATAAATTTGATATGTTGTTTGAATACTTCATTATTGCGTTGTTTATTTTTGAATACCTGCTGCGTGTGTGGCTATGTAATGATAGCCACAAGATTTTTCTCGACTACTACGAAAAGACTAAATATCTAAACATTCCTTTTCGGTTAAGCGTGGCTTTGCGTCTGGTTGTAGTCAAAAAAGTGGCGTATATGCTCACGCCTTTGGCATTAATTGATTTATTAGCGATTTTGTCTATTTACAGACCCTTGCAAATATTACGCATATTCTTGATTTTTCGGCTGTTAAAATTATTTCGTTATTTTAATCACATCAAATTATTTGCCGATGTATTAGCCAGTAAACGCTTTGAGCTTTACACCTTGACTATTTTTTTAGGTTTTTTAATTTTTATCGGTACTATCAGCATTTATTTATTGGAACACCGTGATAACGGTAAACAAATCAGCGATTTATTTGATGCTTTTTATTTTACCATTGTCACCGTTTCAACGGTCGGTTTTGGTGACATATCACCGCAAACATCGGGCGGACGCTTGGTGGCGATGGCAATGATTTTTTCTGGTTTAGGAGTATTGTCTTTTTTTACCTCCATTATGGTCTCGGCATTGAGTGAAAAAATACAAGAATTACGCGATCAAAAAACCCATAGCGAACTGAATCGCTACAGCAGTTTTGTGATTATTTGCGGTTTTGGGCGAGTTGGACAGCATATTGCTACCCAGCTTGAAAAAGATCAGCAGCATTTTGTCATTATTGATATTGATGAAGTCAATATTGCCAGAGCCAAGCGGCGCGGCTATTTAGCGATTCATGCCGATGCCAGTCGAAACAAGATACTTAAAAGTGCGGGGATTAACGATAAAGCCACTGCGGTTTTATGCACCACGGGTAATGATGTGATTAATGTTTATATCACCCTCACCAGTCGGCATTTAAATCCAGATATTCGCATTATTTCTCGCGCTAATCAGCAAGAAAATATAAAAAAACTCTATCAAGCAGGGGCGAATGATGTGTTGCAACCGTTTGAAATAGCCAGCTTAGTGGTGGCTGAATATATTGGTCAGCCTGTGGCTTTTGAGGCAATAGTCGGTATTATTAATGAGGAAAAAAACTTCATCATGGAAACGTTATGTGTGCATTCAGGTTCGTTTGTTGAAAACCAACGCATTGCGGACATTGACTTTCAACAACGTAAACTCATGTTAGTTGGGGTAATCAGTACCCATTCTTTACATAAAAATCATAAAAACCGTTATCGAATAAGAGATCAGCATTTTTATTTTAATCCCGCAAAATTCTTTGAATTACAGGCAGGTGATTTACTGGTATTGCTGGGTAAAGAGGTCAGTATCGATTATTTTCGTACGCAAATTGAATCAAGCCGTCTCCGTTCAAAACGCAGGGTAAAATCATGAAACGAATTGCGATCTTTGGTTATGGTGTGATGTCTTTGGAAGTGATGAGGCGATTAAACGACAAACAACATAGCCTGTTGTTTGTCAGCCAAGATGAGAGCGAAGAGGCATTAATGACCGAGCAGGGTTTTGAAACAACAATTATTGATTTTCGTAATGATGACGAGCTTAAATCGATAGGTATCGGTTCAACTGTGGATATTATTTTTTGTTTTTATCCAACCGACTCAAACAATGTATTTTTAACCCTTTCCGCTCGCGCACTCGATAAAAAACTCACGATTATTGCCATTGTCGATGATCCTGAATCAGCAGAAAAATTACTGGCAGCAGGGGCGAATAAAATTATTGATCCCTATGAAATTTGTGCGCGGCGCACCCATAATATGCTCACTAAGCCAGATGTCACCAATATGTTGGATAATACCGTGTTTGGGCAACATGATTTAAATATTGCTCAAATAGAAATTCCCAGCGGGTCTTATCTTGAAAACTCAAAAAGTAACGACTTACGTTTGGCAGAAAAATACAATCTAATACTCATCGGTATTGTCGATAGAGAATTAGGTGACGCATTGCATTTTGCAATCAGTGAAAAAAAACATACCCTGAACGCAGGCGATGTTTTGGTGGTACTGGGACCATCACGCGAAATTAAGCATTTTAAAGAGGCAGTTAATGGAGGTTATATATGTTTTATTTGATACGTTTTAATTCAAGAATTTGGTTTTTTCTAGGTTTTCTAGGCTGCGTGACCTTGTTGTCTATGGGAGCGTATTTTCAATTTGTCCAAGGCTTAAATCCTTGCCCGTTGTGTATTTCTCAGCGGTTGGCGATTTTAGCCACAGGCATCGTGTTTTTGATTGCTGCGATTCATAATCCACAGCAAACAGGCACAACGCGTTACGCTATTGCAGGGGCTATCACTGCTTTATTTGGCGCGTCTATTTCCACCCGCCATGTTTGGTTACAACATTTACCGCCCGAAGAAGTCCCCGAATGTGGTCCTAGCTTGGACTATATGTTGCAAAACTTTCCCTTATTTGACACCCTTAAATTGATGCTCAGCGGTACGGGCGATTGCGCTAAAGTCGATTGGACGTTGTTGGGTTTTAGTATGCCTGCGTGGACATTAGTTGCGTTTTTAATGTTGGCAACGCTAAGCCTGTTACAAATTTGGAATTACAAAGCGTCGTAACGATGTGTAAAAATGCAAACACTCATTGATTTTTTAGCGATTAAAGGCTTCATTCCACACGGCTACTGCTTAAATTGGAATCCATTATTACTGTGGCTACATATTGGCTCAGATGTATTGATTGGACTGGCTTATTACTCAATTTCACTGAGTCTGGCTTATTTTGTCTGGCTGCGTAAGGACTTGCCTTATCTAAAGCTATTTTTTGCATTTGGGTTGTTTATTCTAGCCTGTGGTACCACGCATTTCCTGTCAGCCATTATGATTTGGATACCGTTGTATTGGGTTGATGGTTATGTAAAAGCCTTTACCGCGCTAGTGTCTGTGACTGCGGCGGTGTTGATATTTCGTATTATTCCCAAGGTTTTGCAATTACCTAGTGCGGCACAATTACAAGCTGAAATAGAGCAAAGAAAAATCGCTGAGCTGCAACTACGAGAGAACGAAGATCGCCTTAATCTCAGTCAAGAATACGGGGATATTGGTTCGTGGGAAGCTGATTTGATTAATAATCGACAGGTGTGGACAAAAACCACTTATCAATTAATCGGACTTTCTGACATAACCCAGCCAACTTGGGAGGCGTTTTTAGCCAGAGTTCACCCCGATGATAGGCAAATGGTGATTGATGCTAATCAAGCACATCTAACACAGGGGGCAAAATATGAGGTCGAGTATCGTATTCCTTTTGCCAATGGTCAACACCGTTGGATGCGTTCAGTCGGTCGTGCAGAGTTCGCCGCCGATGGCACGCCAACGCGTTTTATTGGCATCGTACAAGACATTACTGAACGTAAGCTGATGGAAGCGGAACTCAAACGTTCCAATGCCGATTTAGAACAATTCGCTTACGCCATTTCTCACGATATGCGCCAACCATTACGCATGGTCACCAGTTATTTAACGCTGATTGAAACCGCGTTGGCTGAACAACTCGATGAAGAGCAACAACAATTTTTAAATTTTGCCATTGATGGCGCGAAACGCATGGATAGCATGATTTTGTCGTTGTTAGATTATTCGCGTGTCGGGCATAAAACCATCGCGCTTACTCACGTTGCCAGCCGTGCTGCATTGGACGAAGCCGTGGCATTTCTTGAACCCGAACGCCTAGCGAGTGGTGGTAGCATAGCGGTCTACGGTGAGTGGGCAGAAGTCATGATTAATCCCGATGAATTAACGCGCCTATTACAGAATTTAATCGGTAACGCACTTAAATATCACGAAGAAAATTCGCCGCCCTGTGTGGAAGTCTGTGCGTTGACTACGGCAACGATGTTCAGAGTCAGTGTGAGTGATCACGGTATCGGCATTGATAACAAACAATTCGATCGATTATTTAAAGTTTTTTCGCGTTTAAATGCGCGTAATCGTTTTGAAGGGTCGGGCGTAGGACTGGCGTTATGTCGCAAAATTGTTGAGTGTTATGGTGGCAGCATCGGAGTGGAATCCATCGGTGAAGGGCAGGGCAGTGTATTTTGGTTTGAGTTACCGATTTCACAGCTTGCTGGCATAGGGTTATGAGTAATACTGGATTCCGTTTCGCTACTTACGCGCTAGTGGTTTTTTTAGTCATCATCAGCCCATTAAGTCATAGTAATGATAAACCGTTGATAGTCGGTAGCGAACAGAATTATCCGCCCTTTGCTTTAGGCTTAACCGATGATACAGCCGATGGTTTTACGGTTGAATTATGGCGAGCGGTGGCGGCAGAAAGTCATCTTAATTCAATGATTCGGGTAATGCCGTTTCATGACGTTTTACAAGACTTTAAAGCGGGGAAAATAGATGTGCTGATTAATTTGGCACAATCAGATGAACGCCGCGAATTTGCTGATTTCACAGTTCCTCATGTCATTGTTAATGGAGCAATTTTTGTCCGTAAAGGTGAAGATGGTATTCATAGCGAAGCCGATTTAAACGGCAAAAGCATTATTGTCCTCAATGCCGATTTAGCCCACGATTACGCCTTATCAAAAGGCTGGGGACAACAGCTTGTGCTAGTGGATACCGCTGAAGCAGGTTTTCAACTATTAGAATCAGGTCAACACGATGGATTTTTGTTGAGTCAATTAACAGGTAAACAAACGTTAGGGAAATTAAGGCTAACCAACATTGAAGCCTTACCAATTACAGTAGGTTTTGCGCAAAAATTTTCCTTTGCAGTGCGTAAAGGTAATGCAGAATTATTGGCTAAAATCAACGAAGGCTTGGCATTAACCAAAGTCAGTGGCGTTTACGATAAATTGTATGAAAAATGGTTTGGCATTTATGAAGAAAAAAACTTACAACTGCTACTAATTAAATATCTCTCGCCTATCGTTGGGATTTTTTTGCTCATTATGGGCTTAAGTTTTTATCGCCGTAGTGTTGAACGCAAACAAGCGATACAAGCATTGCAAGAAAGCGAAAGCCGTTTTCGGGATTTATTTGAAAACGCACCTTTGCCTTATCAATCGTTAGATATTAATGGTCGGTTTCTTTATGTCAATGAAGCATGGGTGGAGTTAGTCGGTTGTCAGCGTGAACAGGCGATAGGTCAATTGTTTAGCGACTTTGTCAGTGCTTCGTCAAAATCATTATTAGCGACAACGCTTAGCCAATTTAAGAAAAATAATGCGAGAGGAAGTACATTACTGGAACTTATGTGTCGTGATGCCAGTGAAAAACACTTGGTGACAGTGAAATGGCATATTGCCAAAGATAATAAACAGAATTTTCAACGCACACACTGTATTCTCACTGATATTACTGAGCAACATCGCGCTGAGCAGGCACTCAAAGAAAATCAAGCTGCGTTAGCGACGGTTCATGCTGATTTAGTACAGTTTACCCATATTGCCGCTCATCATTTACAAGAGCCTACTCGACGTTTAGTGACTTTCGTACAACGCTTACACACACAGCTTGCAGGCATACCTGAGTTACATGAAGACGTTATGAGTTCACTTGATTTTATTGAACAAAGTGCGTTACGACAACGGGCATTAGTGCGTGATATTCAACTCTACTTGGCAGCTATTCGTCCTATCGGGGTGGTAGAACAGAATTCTGTCGCAAAAATTCTCGCTAAAGTGTTAAGACATCATGCGCAATTGATTGATAACACCCATGCAATCATAGTGTATGACGATCTTCCGTCTGTCCATCTTGACCAGCCTCGCTTATATGACATTTTTAATATTTTGCTGGATAATGCTCTGCATTATCGTCACCCTGAGCGTACACTACACATAGAAATTAGTGGTGAAGCAAAAGAGGGGCGAGCTTATTATCGTATTGCTGATAATGGTATAGGCATTCCAGCCGATTGCCGTGAACGGGTTTTTTTAGTGTTTGAGCGTTTACAAACCAATGATAATCCAGAATCAACAGGTATCGGTTTGGCAATTGTGCAACGAATTATTAAAAGTTGTCACGGCTCGGTAAGTTTGGATGAAACGCCCAATGGAGGAACAACCGTTCTGTTTGATTTGCCTGCATAATGCGTGAAAATTATCGTAGAGCTAACGCACAATAAAATGATACCGTTCGTGGTGAGCTTGTCGAACCACATTCACACTTCGACAGGCTCAGTGCGAACGGTTTTTTAATCATTTTATTGACTGTTAGCTATACAGACCTTGTAAGGCAAGGTTTCTACAGCCGTTTTAACAATGAGATTGACCCTAATGAAATGCCTGCACTCAATTGATGTTTTGCTATTAGAAGACGAAGCGGCTGATGCCTATTTGGTAAAAGTAGCACTAAAAGAAAATAAAGCACTCGTCCGCTTACATCATGTACTTGATGGGCGTGAGGGCATGGGTTTTTTACAAAAAAATGGTGACTATAGCAATGCTCCACGCCCAGATTTGATTTTACTTGATTTGAATATGCCAGGTATGAATGGTTATGAATTTTTAGCCTTTGTTAAAAGTGATGACAGCTTTAAAAGTATTCCCATCGTGGTATTAACCACTTCGGATGTTGAAAGCGATATAGTGTGCGTTTACCAATTGGGTGCGGCTAGTTATATTACCAAGCCTACAGGTATGGATTCGTTTATCTCGATGATTGACAAACTTAGTGACTATTGGATTAACGTAGTCAGCTTACCTTACAGGTATTAATATGAATAATAGTGATATGCCTATTCGCGTGTTGTTGGTGGAAGATGAAGTGGGCGATGCGCAGTTAGTAAAAATAGAATTACGACAAACGCATGGTGAGAAGTTTATCATTACTTGGCTTGAATCACTGAATGATGTACCGCAAAGTTTGCAAGAATCAGACTTCGATGTATTGCTACTGGATTTATCGCTCTCTGATTCAGAGGGTTTAGCCACGATTACTAAAGCACAACTACTGGTAAATATGCCTATTGTGGTGTTGACAGGACGTTGCGATACTGATTTTGCCCTACAAGCATTGGAAGCAGGTGCGGCAGATTATCTGGTTAAAGGCAATTTTGGTTTTGATGGACTAGCTAGAGCAATACGCTACGCGTTGTTTCGTGCCGACATGGAGGCGCGTAATAATTTATTAGTCGCTGCCTTAGAAGCGGCGGCTAGTAGTGTCTTTATTACTGACAACGATGCCTCTATTAAATGGGTCAATTCAGCATTTACTCGACTCACAGGTTATAGTTCAGAAGAGTCTATTGGAAAAAATCCAAAAAATTTGGTGAATTCCAACTTACAAGATAAAGATTTTTACCAAGCCATGTGGGCAGATATTTTGCAGGGCAAACATTGGCGTGGTGAACTCATCAACAAACGCAAAGACGGAAGCTTATATCAAGAAGCACTAAGTATCGCGCCTGTCAAAGATAAAGCAGGCAAAATCACCCATTTTATCGGTATCAATGACGACATTAGTGAACGCAAACAACTGGAAGAACAATTGCAAAAAATGGCTAATACTGATCCATTGACAGAATTGTTTAATAGACGGGTATTTTTAGAACGATTAGCCGAAGAAGCAGCACGATTAGCACGTTTTAAAGATCAATCCGCCGCTTTGTTAATGCTGGATTTAGATTATTTTAAGCGTGTCAATGATATTTACGGACATTCCACAGGTGATGAAGTGTTACGAAAGTTTGCCAATATTATACGCGAGACTTCACGCGCTGTTGATTTACCCGCACGCTTAGGCGGTGAAGAATTCGCTATTTTATTGTCTGGCGCGACAAAAACAGATGCAATGACACTGGCGGAACGCTTACGCGAACGAATTGCCAATACCATTATTCCTCATAAAAAAGGCTCGGTACGCATTACCGTCAGTATCGGTGCCGCCGCATTATTATCGACTAACGATGTTGGTGGCGATAAGGCGTTAAACCATGCGGATATTGCTTTGTACACAGCGAAAGATGCAGGACGTAATCAATGCTGCTGGTTTAGTAGAGCAATCAACTATAAAAATAACTCAATTCTAACTAGAGAGCATGAATAGTTTTTGCATGACGCTTACATTTATCAAATCGTAAGTGTGTAGCAGATGATTTTTAACGTTGTTATCGACACTCCACTGTATCAAACATTTGATTATCTTCCACCTGTTGATGTGCTGTGCGATAACATCCAACTGGGATCGCGTTTGCTGGTGCCGTTTGGTATTGGTAATCATAAAAAAGTCGCTTTTTTAGTCAGCATCACTGACCACAGCGATTTTGCAATCAATAAATTAAAGCGTGTTGACAAAATTATCGACGCACAATCATTGCTATCCGCACATGACTTAACGCTATTGCGCTGGGTCAGTCGCTATTATCACCATCCTTTAGGCGAGGTTATCAGTATCGCTTTTCCAAGCGGACTGCGCAAAGGCAAAGCGGCGGTTATCAACACCAAAACGCATGACGTTGATACAGAACTTAAAAACATCGCCCTATCCAGCAACACAGCCCAACAAACTGCCATCGATACCGTATGTGCAAATCTAGGAAAGTTCGGCGTTTTTTTGTTAGAAGGCGTGACAGGTAGTGGCAAAACCGAAGTCTATTTACAGATTATTCACACCGTCCTGCAACGTGGACAGCAAGTATTAGTGCTAGTGCCTGAAATTAGTCTCACGCCCCAATTGGAAGCGCGTTTTAAACACCGTTTTGCAGTCAATATCGCGGTCTCACATTCCAAATTAACCGATAATCAACGCCAAGCCGCGTGGCTACAAGCACAACAAGGAACGTGTGCTATTTTACTGGGTACACGTTCTGCATTATTTACCCCGTTTGTTAATCTGGGTTTAATTGTTCTCGATGAAGAACATGATGCCTCGTTTAAACAACAGGAAGGCTTGCGGTTTTCTGCGCGTGATACCGCGATAGTGCGTGGCAAGTTACTCAATATTCCTGTATTACTGGGTTCAGCAACACCGTCATTAGAAAGTCTGCATAATGTCACTAAACAGCGTTATCAATTATTGCATTTGCCAGAACGTGCGGGGAGTTCGGTAGAACCTGTATTGCAGTTGTTAGACATCCGCAATAAAAAAATGCGTGAAGGCTTATCGGAAGCGTTGTTGGTGGAAATACGCAAAACGTTGGCAAAAAATGAACAAGTTCTACTATTTTTAAATCGGCGCGGTTTTGCACCCACGCTGATTTGTCACGGTTGCGGTTGGGTGGCGCGTTGTCAACATTGTGAAGCAAATTTGGTTATTCATGTCGATGAAGCTCTGTTACGTTGTCATCATTGCAGCACCGAATACCGCTTGAGTGAACACTGTCCCGATTGCAAAACAGGCGAACTCACTCCGCTAGGTTTAGGCACAGAACGAGTGGAAAAAGTGCTAACAAAAGTATTTCCTGATAAAACCATCCTGCGCTTAGACCGAGATTCCACAAGGCGTAAAGGTGTGCTAGAAGATTATTTAGACCAAATTAATCAAGGCAAAGTAGACATTATTTTAGGAACACAAATGCTGGCTAAAGGGCATCACTTCCCCAATGTTACTCTAGTCGCCATCCTCAATGTTGATAGCGGATTATTCAGTATTGACTTTCATGCCGCTGAGAAACTGGCACAAATGATTGTCCAAGTATCAGGTCGTGCAGGACGGGCAGAAAAAACGGGAACTGTCATTATGCAAACTCGTCAACCAGAACATTCTTTATTAACCACGCTTATTAAACACGGCTATAAAAGCTTTGCCAACAGCGCGTTAGCTGAACGACAAGCAGCACAATTACCGCCATTTAGTTATCAAGCCTTGCTAAGCGCACAAGCGCGTGATGAGCAATTAGCGCAATCTTTTTTGCAAGCCGTCACCGACTTAGCCGCACCATATCTTAATAATACCGTACATTTATTAGGTCCAGTCCCTGCACCTATGGCAAAACGAGCCAGTTTTTATCGTTATCAATTGCTCATGCAAAGCCCACAACGTGCCGATTTACAAGCTTTGTTGGATAAACTTATTCCAGAACTGGCAAAACTTAAATTCAAAGTACGCTGGTCACTGGATGTAGACCCCGTAGATTTACAATAATACTTGATGAACCCCTAGGACTACGCCACTGTGAAAAACACCACCACCATTATTTTGGCTTCTGCGTCACCGCGCCGCCGAGAACTTCTTGAACAAATAAATGTTCGTTATAGCGTTTGTGCAGTCGCTATTAATGAAACACCTTTAACGAATGAATTACCGTTAGCCTATGTGCAACGAGTAGCGGCTGAAAAATCAGCCGCCTGTTTGGCAAAATTACAATCCCATAAACCTATATTGGCAGCAGATACCGCTGTGGTGTTAGGTGATGTGATTATGGGTAAACCTAAAGATAAAGAAGACGCTCTGACCATGCTACGGCTGTTATCAGGTAAAACCCATCAAGTGTACAGTGCGATTTCCTTACGCGGAGCGACGCATAGCCAAGCGGTGAGTATTACCGATGTGACTTTTAAAGACTTAACTGAGCAAGAAATACTGGATTATTGGCACAGTGGCGAACCACAGGATAAGGCGGGCGCGTATGCCATTCAAGGTAAAGGCAGTGTTTTTGTCAGTGCAATAAACGGCAGTTTTTCGGGTGTGGTCGGTTTACCCTTATTTGAAACGGCGCAACTTTTAATGCAACACGGCATAAAAGTTTAATTCATCGCTCTGAATGGATTAACAGCTTTACGACCACGTTTTAGTTGTCTGCGTGTCCACTTTTTAGTAACGTGATAAGCCCAAAAATACTGAATACTAAAATAACTCACCGCTGCACAAAGCACACCTAAAATCAAACAGCCTGTTAAAAACGGTATCCACAATCCACCTGACAATACTGCGTCTACTGAAAATTCAGAAGAGGGTAAATTCAACATCCATAAGCCAACTAAATAGGCAAAATAAAATAAAGGTGGCATGGTGATTGGATTAGTTAGCCATACTAAACCAACCGCTATCGGCAAATTGCCTCTAAAATAAAACGCGCCTATCGCTGCCAACGCCATTTGAGCGGGTACTGGAATCCACGCACAAAATAATCCTACCGCAAAGGCAAGAGACACCGAACGACGATTCAAATGCCAAAGATTCGGATCGTGCAATTTTTCACCCAAAAACTGTAGATTTTTATGCTTTTTAATCATGTCAGCATTGGGCATATATTTTTTAAATAATTGTTTAGGCATAGTCGTCACAATAAACGTTAAAATTACGGGTGAATACAGTTTATCAAGTTTTTGATAAGCGTGAAAACCTAAAGGAACTCAATGGTTTCATCTGCCCTGTCCTTGCTAGCGGGTATTTTGCTAGTGCAACAACTGCCCGTATTGCCAGAAACTCAATGGCTGATAGCTGGCGGCATAATGGCTGGCATTATGGCATGGTTGCGTTATTGGCGGGTGCTGTTTTTTATCATCGGTCTATTGTGGGCAGTGCTGTTTGCCATGACGCGCTTAGCAGATCGTTTACCTGCTGATTTAGAAGGGCTAGAAATACCCGTCACAGGCATCATTGCCAGCTTACCCGAACAAGATGACAGGCGCGTGAGCTTTGATTTTGTCATCACTGATTCCATGCAAACTCTACCCCATAAAATAAGATTAAGTTGGTACACGCCAGTGCAATCGATTAAAGCAGGGCAGCACTGGGCTTTCACTGTTAAACTAAAACGTCCACACGGTAGCTTAAATACCAACGGTTTTGATTATGAACGCCAGTTATTTATCGAAGGCATAGGCGCGACGGGTTATATTCGTCCACAAGTAAAACCCGTTTTATTGGCGCGAGAGTCTGCTTGGTTTCATATATCGGTGTGGCGACAAACTATCAGCGATCAACTGTCAGAATTATTAGCCACTAGCCCCAGTTTGGGTTTAATCAAAGCCTTAACTATTGGTGATGGTGGTGCGATTACCCAAGCACAATGGGAGGTGTTTCGTAAAACAGGCACAACACATTTAGTGGTGATTTCAGGTTCACATATCGGACTGGTTGCGGGGTTAGTGTATTTTCTGGTATTGCGATTCTGGGCATGGACGGGAATATTAAAATGGTCGCCGCAACAAGTCGCCGCGATTATTGCGTTATTGGTCGGCGTTTTTTATTCTGTACTGGCTGGTTTTTCTGTACCTACGCAACGCTCAGCCATTATGTTAGCGGTGGCTATGTTAGCTATTATCACTCAACGCAACACTAGACCATTTCACACCTTAGCAACTGCCTTATTCGCGGTATTATTGCTTGATCCACTGGCGGTATTATCGGCGGGTTTTTGGTTATCGTTTATTGCGGTCGCGCTGATTATTTACACGGTTGCAGGACGCTTAGGTAAACTGAACATTATTTGGGAAACCTTAAAACTTAACGGCGTGATGTCGCTGGGTTTAGTGCCGCTGACCTTATTATTTTTTCAACAAGTATCGCTTATTTCACCTGTTGCTAATGCGATTGCTGTTCCTGTGATTAGCTTTTTGGTTGTGCCATTCGCATTACTGGCTGTCGCGTTAATGTTTATTGCGCCCATGTTAGCAACTTGGTTATTTTGGTTGGTGGATGAGTTATTGCAAGGTTTATGGTGGTTATTAGTGCATTTAGCCGCGTTGCCTTACGCGATTATTAGCCATGCGCAACCGTCGATATGGGCATTATTGTTTGCGCTGATTAGCATTTTAATATTGCTTGCTCCCAAAGGATTTCCAGCCCGTTGGCTAGGTTTAGTATTATTACTACCGCTTATTTTTACTGAAAACCAACGCCCTGCAATAGGCGATTTAAAGTTGACATTATTAGATGTCGGACAAGGTTTAGCGGTGGTCATACAAACCGCTGAGCATTATTTGGTTTATGATACAGGTGCGAAATTTTCTGCTGACAGCGACCAAGGAAAAAAGGTGTTACTGCCGTTTTTACGTCAACAAGGCGCGGATAAAATTGACCAGCTTATCATTAGCCACGGTGATAACGATCATATCGGCGGTGCGAAATCGTTAATACAAGGCATGGTAGTGGAAAAAATATTTACCAGCGTACCCGAACAACTCATCGATTATCAAGCCGTTGAAAAATGTATCGCAGGACAATCATGGTCATGGGATGGTATTAACTTCACCATGCTATCTCCAGTTGAACAACTAAGTTCAGAAAACAATAATTCTTGCGTCCTACAAATACAATCTGCACACGGTAGCGTGTTGTTGACAGGTGACATAGAAGCCCAAGCCGAAGCATGGCTAGTCAAAACTTATGGTGAACAATTAAAAGCCAAAATTCTAATCGCACCACATCATGGTAGCAAAACATCTTCCACACTCGCCTTTTTACAAGCCGTACAACCTGAGACTATTTTAATTCCCACAGGTTATCGCAATCCATTTGGGCATCCACATAGCCAAGTGATTACACGTTATCAAGCCATTAATGCCCATTATTTAAGCAGTGCTGACAGTGGCGCGATAAGCATTAGCTTGACTGATGGCGTGTGGCAAGTGCAGGCTTTACGGCAAACCAACAGCCACTATTGGAATTTTTTAAACTATAATGGCGCGTCACCTAATTAACCCTAAAGCTAACGCATAATAAAATGACACCGTTCGTGGTGAGCTTGTCGAACCACATTCACACTTCGACAGGCTCAGTGCGAACGGTTTATTAAGGTTAGCCATATTGAATTTCATCGAGGACTTATGAACACTCCAGACGCACTGTATCAATCAGAACTGCCTTCATTAAAACTCATTGCGCGTGGCAAAGTGCGTGATATTTACGCCATTGATGACGAACACATGCTGATTGTCACCAGCGACAGACTATCCGCTTTTGATGTCATCTTACCCGACCCCATTCCCAACAAAGGGCGGGTATTAACCAGCATTTCAAATTTCTGGTTTAAAAAAATGCAACACGTCATGCCTAACCATATCGTTGATATTCCGTTAGAACAAGTGATACCGAATGCCGAAGAACGCGCCCCGATTGAAGGACGCGCTATCGTGGTTAAGTTATTAACCCCGCTACCAGTGGAAGCGATAGTGCGCGGTTATCTAATCGGTTCAGGTTGGAAAGATTATCAAAAAACAGGCGCGATCTGCGGTATCGAATTGCCCAAAGGTTTACAACAAGCCGAACAATTGCCAGAATCTATTTACACACCATCGACCAAAGCTGCTGTCGATCAACATGATGAAAATGTCTCTTTTGAACAAACCGTCGTTTTAATGGGGCAGGACTTAGCCGAACAAGTACGCGATGCCAGTTTAAAACTGTACAAAGAAGCGGCAAGTTATGCGAAAGAGCGAGGCATTATTATTGCCGATACTAAATTTGAATTTGGTGTCGATAGGGCAGGGGTGTTATACCTGATTGATGAAGTATTAACGCCAGACTCCTCACGCTTTTGGCCCGTCGATCAATATCAAGTCGGTATCAGCCCACCCAGTTTTGACAAACAATATGTACGCGATTATCTGGAAACCTTGGATTGGGATAAAAAAGCCCCCGCCCCCGCGTTACCTACCGAAGTTGCTGACTATTGCGCAGCAAAATACCGTGAAGCTGAAGTACGCTTAACACAAGCGTAAACACCAACAGCTTGACGTAGCCAACTAAATACCCCCCCGCAAAAATAGTTAGAAAATCGTTTTTAGCATACAAATATTGCACGATTATAGGGTAGAAAAGCGTTTTCTACCCTCTCTCCACACCACCTATAGATAATCCCATAGTAAAGCCACAATAAACTGCTCACGATCTACTCACTGGTTTAAAACAACCGTCTGCATGGTAGTTTTGCCCCTTAATTATTATCCACTGCTTAGCCATCTATAAAAATAACGCCTCTATACAGTATGTTAGCTAAATTTTTTTATTTGGCTTGTTTATTGCTCATTTGGAAATAAACTTTAACTGCTGGACTTTTCAAATGGCTCTTTCGATAAATACGGTCGATAACAAATCGAACGCAACACTACAAAAAATAGCCACGGGATTTAGCTTGCTGACAATGCTGTTAGCAATACGAGTGCTTACCCTAGGATTTTATCCTCTGTATGATCCTTCCGAATCAAGATATGCGGAAATGGGTCGTAAAATGCTCGAAACTAAAAACTGGGTAACACCATTAATTGATTATGGTGTACCTTTTTGGGGAAAGCCACCCTTGACCGTTTGGATGACAGCATCAAGCTTATGGTTAGGCGGCGATAATGAATTTTTCGCTAGATTACCCTCGTTTGTTTTAAGTTTAGGCATAGTCTGGATTATTTTTCATTTAGCCAGCGTACAACGTGGCTTGGATAAAGCATGGAGTGCTGCCATTATTCTGAGTAGTACAGTACTGTTTTTTGTCATGTCTGGCACGGTAGCAATGGATGTCGCACTGAGTTTTGGTATTACACTGGCTCTGGCTTCTTTTTGGCTAGCTTTACAGAAAGATAAATCGTTCTGGGGCTATCTATTTTTTGTAGGTTTGAGTATCGGTTTGTTGGCAAAAGGTCCTATTACCATTGTGTTATCAGGTATCACTATAGGGCTTTGGACTGTCATTACGGGCGAGTGGCTAACTATTTGGAAACGCATTCCTTGGATCAAAGGGACACTGTTAATGCTATGTATCAGTGTGCCGTGGTATTTAATCGCCGAACAAAAAACCCCTGGATTTTTAGAATATTTTTTCATTGGTGAACATTGGCAACGCTTCACCGTACCCGAATGGCAAGGCGATCTTTATGGTCACGGGCATGGTCGCACGCGCGGTATCATTTGGCTTTTTTGGTTGGTTGCAGCTTTTCCGTGGTCGTTCGTTTTTCTCAAGATAATATTAACTGCGTTAATAAAAAGAAAGCCTAGTGAATGGCTGAAAGCTAATAATAGCTGGCGTTTATATTGTTTATTGTGGATGCTATCGCCGTTACTATTTTTCACCTTTTCAGCAAACTTAATTTGGACTTACGCGCTACCTTCATTAGCTGGTTTTGCTTTGCTGCTTGCTGATTGTTTTGAGTTACCTAAATATCGAACGGTATTAGCTTCGTGTGTACCGCTCTCATTTATGGGTTTAGTCATTGCTTGCCAATTTCCCAACGTAGATTTTTTAGCTTCTCAAAAATCATTGGTATCCGCTTATACGCAAGTCGCACAACCACAAGAGCAGTTAGTTTATTTCTTGGACAGACCTTATTCTGCGGAGTTTTATCTGCAAGGTAAGGCGGTATTTGAGACTGAAATTGCTCAACTGCAAACGAGCCTAGCATCACCTAATCATAATTTTTATATCGTTAGGAAAGAAAGTGTTAATGATCTACCAGAAACTGTTAAATCGCGTCTTAAACCAATTAAAGATTATGGTGCTTACGCGCTATTTCATGATAATGGAGATAAGCAATGGTCAGCCGCGAACCGATTAATTTCATCATCACGATAGTTATAACTATTTTTTCGTTTGCCCTGAGCCTGTCGAAGGGTAAATGAAAAATCTAAACCCACAAATTAAGGCGTTCATATTTCAGCTCAGTACGAACGACTTAACTTAATGTCATTGACGCGCATTAAGTGATTTAATAGTATTAACAAAATAATAAAAATTTGAAATAAAAACGATGACTGATTTATCTATAGAAACTGAAACTATTAAAAATTCATTACTATCCATAATTACCAAAATACCCGATGCAATAGTAAATTTTTTTACCGACCACTGGTCATTAAAACCCTTGTTCTACCTTTTCTCTATTATATATATCATTCTATCGATGCACTTGCCAGTATCTATTTATACAGGGGCGATTTATGATGATGCTTTATATTGGAGCAATGCGCGTTTAATATTAGGTGGACACTGGCTGGGCGATTACAGCCAAATGACTTTAGCCAAAGGTGCTGGTTTTCCATTATTTTTAGCTATAAATGGATTAATAGGTACACCAATTACCCTAGCTATCGCGCTTTTTTATCTGTTTTCTTGTGGATTACTTGCAAATACATTGCGCGTATTTGGTGTGAATAAATATATCGTTTTAATATTGTTTTTTGCCATGCTTCTTCATCCAGAATTATTTCTAACGCACATCACCAGAGATAATATTTATCCAGCTTTATCATTAATCATACTATCGGGTGTAATTAGACTGGTTTTTACGACAAAACAGAAGGATATTCAGCTAAGAAGCATTATTCCTTATGGTTTGATTTTTGGTTTATTTTGGATAACGCGTGAAGAAGGGTTTTGGATAATTCCTAGTTTATTACTTTTAGTATTATTAAGAGTTCTGCAATTAAAACAGCAAAAATTACCGATAAAAGAAGTTTCTTATAGATTTGCATTTTTTTCATTGGTGTCCATAGCATTTGTTAGTTTAATTGGATTAACTAATTATTATAAATATGGAAAATTTGAAGTAGTCGATTTTAATTCTCAGGCTATTAAAAAATTAAATAGTGTGGACGTGGGGCAGGATTTACCTTATATACCTGTTTCATTTGAAAAGAGACAAGCGATATATAAAGTCAGTCCAAGCTTTGCACAATTAAAAGAGCTTCTTGAAGATAAAGCGAAAATAGAAGCTAACGCTGGCTGTGCTTTATATTCATGGACGTGCGGCGATTATGCGGGAGAGTTTTTTGACTGGGCATTAAGAGATGCTGTTGCCAATAAAGGTTATTACCAAACCCCTGTTCTTGCCGCCGAGTTTTACAATAATATAACCAAAGAAATAGCAACAGCCTGTGATAGTGGTGTTATAAAATGTAGAACGAATCCTCTGCCTTTTATGCCCAATATTACGTTAACACAATTACAAACTGTGCCAGAAAAAATAAGTGAGGCAATAAAGCTGGCAATGGTTCAACTTCCAATAGCGGCGACAGGTGGCGCAAGCGAAGAACCCTTAGATCAATTGCAAAGAGTACGTCTTTTTTTGGGTAATCCAAGCACTATTTTTGCACCCATTGAACAAAGAACCATATTAACAGGTTGGTTTTATTCAACGACTGCTGATTGGATAGTTCTTAATTGTTCAGTGAACGGAATAACCGTTAAAAAAGAAATTGATAGAATAGACAGTCATGATATTACTGAAACCGTCAAAAATCCAACTGCAAACCATCAAGGTTTTTTAATTGACGTATCAGATTATGATAATTGCAGTATTGCTATCGACACATCACCCTCAAAACCATTGCTGATTAATTCATTAGTAGAGCAACAAGATACTACGCTAGGTTTTGGCGAGAAGGGTATATTTCATATTGAGCATATTTATCAGTCATACATCTATAATGATAAATACGCGCCCTCTAAACTTAAGAAGTTATTGGGTAAACTATATAAATTAGTGATGCCTATCATTGTACCGTTGGGTGCTTTTATATATCTAATATATTTTTTTTTGATAGTGGTAAAAAAAATACCAATAACAGATATATTTATAATAAGTACCCTGATGTGGTGTCTATTTATTTCTCGAATTTTTATCACTGTTCTTGTTGATATTAGTTCTTTTGCTACTATTAATGCGACTTATATGTTGGCTGCATTTCCAGTATTATGTCTAGCTGCTTTTTTGTCCTTGCAATTAATTTTTTTAAAACAAGAAAAACTTGAGCTTATTAATCGGTAAGTAGGGGGGAGGACCTGCGCAGCTAAATTTTTAATCTCCGCCAATTCTTGATAAACATCGTCTGTACGTTCATGAATATGCTGAAAATGTACTTGAAAATAGCGCGGTAACGGAAACGTCATGTGCTGGTTGCTCGCACTGTTGAGGCGTTTTTACTGCTTCGCGTGTAACTTTATGTTGGTGTGATAAATGTAATGCCGACATGGTTCAGCCTTATTCGTTTGCAATGCGTTTTTTTGCTCGCCGTTTTTGTAACCAGCGCATAATACCCGTAACATAAAGCACTAACGGAGCAATCCCTGCCAAACACCATATTAACCGCCCGACAAAACCAAAGGCTTCGCCAGAATGTAACGGATATAACCATGAGATAAAGGTTTCTCCACCACTAAATTGACCGGGATCTCGAACCTCTAAAATTTTGCCACTGTATTGGTCAATCGTAACGACTCGTTTGGTAAACGTCTGATTCACTTCGTTATCTGCAAGTTTTCCTACACGATAAACATCGGTTGCCGTTTTAGGTAAGATAACTGACTGTAATGTTCCATTTGGATAGAGTTGATTGACAATATTAACAACTGCATCCACACCAAGTGGCTTCCCCCCGACAATCAGCACTGACTGAAACTTCATTTTATGGGATGGCATTTTTATTGGCGAAAACAGCGTCACAATTGCTTGAGTCTGAGTGGAAAATATTAACGCGATTCCAGTCAACATAATGACAATCAACAGCCCGCCGAAATAGACCCCGACAGTTTTATGTAGATCATACGTTAAACGCTCTACACTCGCTTTTCGCTTAATAGTCAGAGCGTTCGCCATTGATGACTGCGCGGCCACCATAATACAAATCCTATCAACATGGACAGCAACAGAAAAAGACTGGGAATACCCACAACATGAGAATTATCGCGTCCTAAGAACGAATGTGTAATGAAAGCTTCTCATCAAATAGGTAAAAGGTTGTAAAAGCTCGCTATTCCCTGAATACCTGAGTCTTTGACCGTTCACGGTGGCGGTATAGGGATTGATAAAGACATCGTAAAAATCCATTTTTTTATCAGTATTGGTTTTTGAATAGCTGATGGTCACCGCCGTCCCAGAATGACGTGGCAAGCGAATGATTTCTGGAACACCTCCCTGAGGAATGATATTGTTTGCAACCTTAAACAGTTCATCCAGAGAGCGATAGTCCGTATTCTGCGGTGAAGGTTGTTGGATAACCATCAGTGGTGCGTTCAACCATTCGTCGATGCTTTGCCAAAATGCCAGCACACTTCCACTCAGCCCTACCAGAACAAAAAGTACGCCCGCAAACAGACCAATATAGCGATGAATACTCCGCCAAAACTGCCGTGATTTTTTCGGCGAACTGGTTTGTGAATATGACGATGCCTGAACAGCAACGTGATTAATTGAAGACTTCATATTTTATAGAACGAGTTTTATCAGTGAATGAATTCCATTATTCAACCCAGTAAATATTAATAGCTGGGTTGAATGGTTAATAAATAATGCAAACGGGAGTATTAAAATTCAATGCGTACTGAACCTAGCAAAGTCAGTGGTTGACCAGGCTGGATATTGAAACGGTTGCTGGCACCTAAGTAATAGGTCTTATCCAGCAAGTTATAAACATTGAGCTGGGTGCTGATTTTTGATCCGCTGGGCGAGTTTTTGAACGTATAGCCTATGCTGGCATCCCAACGCGTCCAGCCGGGTAATTGAAAGGTATTTGCCAAATCACCTTCTTTAGAACTCGCTAGAGCAACACCCGTGCCGAAATTAAAACCCTCCAATACGCCTTGATTAAATTGATATTTTGACCACACATTACCCGTATTACGCGCCACACTGTAAAGGGAATTACTTTGGTTTCCTGCACCTGCGAGTTTGGCACTGTTATCTTTACTAACGTAAGCATTGGTATTTGCATAGTTAGCAATGACACTCCAGTTTTCGGTGATTTGCCCTGCAATGTCGAATTCAATGCCTTTACTGCGGACTTCACCGATTACATCGGAAAACGTAGTGCCAGGTACAGGTGTCAAGACATTGGATTTGGTAATATCAAAAAATGCCAGTGTGGTCGTTAAGCGGTTATCAAAAAATTCAGTTTTGATACCGACTTCATGTTGTTGCGCGATTTGTGGTGCGAACGGTGTACCTGAGGCGGATGTGCCATTGTTAGTGCCGAACGACTCGACATAATTGCCGTACAGAGAGACCTCTTTCACTGGCTGATAGACAACGCCCACGCGTGGACTAAAATGCCCATTGTTAACGGTAGTTGACGGAATACTTTCAAATGATTTGGTTGATTGACCTGAGGTAGTTGCTGCCCAATCTTGCCGCCCACCCCCCAAAATATGCAGTTTATTGTCCCAAAAACTAATGTGATCTTGAAAATATACGCCATACCAGCTCTCACTGCTGTCTAAAAAGCGATTGTTTGCCAACGCATTGAGTGAGTTGACATTGATAGTGCCATAAGTAGGATTATAAATATTGATATTGGTAACCACGGGTGTTGCACCAGTGAAACCACCGCCTTCGTGAGAGGTATTTCGCATATAATCAAAACCCGCCAATACATCGTGATGTAAAAACCCCGTGTCAAACTTACCTGTCAAATCAAGGTTGGTTGCGTAGGTATCTCTCACTATCGGGGTGTTAAAAAGTCTGCGGATTAAGGTACGATTATCTGCCGCCAAACCGCCTTGGGTAAGTACCGTTTGATGCCAATCATTATTGATATACTGGAAGCGATTTTGTAATTTCCAGTTATCAGAGAATTTATAAGACCAATTAAATCCTAGCAGTATTTTGTCCTGTTTATTGGGCAGGTTGTCATCAACAACAGGATCACCCAGATAGCGGCTAATCGGAATAGCCGCAGGGCGATTGCCGATTGCAGGAATCACCGCTGCCCCTCCGCCTTGCGCTGGAAACTCATCATGTTGATATTCCAGATTCAGATTAGTTTCAAAACGATCTGTCGGTCGCCAAGTCATTGATGGTGAAAAAAAGATATGCTCCTGATGAATATAATCACGGAACGAATTATTAGTTTTGTAAGCAAGATTCATGCGATACAGCAAGGTTTTGTCTTTATTTAAAGGGCCTGTCGCATCGGCGGTGGTACGGTAAAGATCATAAGAACCAAATTGTTGCTGCACCGAATAATAAGGCATATCCAGCGGCTTTTTAGTGACAAGATTTTGGATGCCACCCGGTTCAGAGCGTCCAAACAAAACCGCTGCGGGCCCTTTAAGCACCTCTATACGCTCTAAATTGGCAGTTTCATAATTAGTGATTTGCGATTGCCGTAAACCGTCGCGATACGTTGTGGTCGCGTCAAAACCGCGCAACATAAAATTATCGTTAAACTGACCAGAAGCAGGTTGCGCTCCGCTGACATTTTGCAAAGCCTGCATCGCGGAAATAACTTGTTGATCATCCATAACTGCCCGCGTGACTACTTGAATCGACACGGGCGTTTCCATAATCGGCGTATCGGTTTTAGTCGCTGTGCTGGCATTTGGTACGGCATAATCTTTACTGAAAGGATCATCACCTGCTTTGTCTCTTACTGTGATGGTGGCTAAGGCTTTGATAGAGTTATCCGCCTGTTGTTCACTGGCGGATTTTGCTTTAACCGCCACGTTGTTATTACTTGTGAAGGTGTGGTTTAAACCACTGTCTGCCAGTAATATTGCCACGGCTTGCTGTTGGCTGTAATTACCTTTTAATGCGGGGCTTTGTTTACCTGCCACGACTTCATCGACATAAAAAGGCTGTAAACCTGTTTGTTGGCTGACTGCATTTAACGCAGAACCTAAGGGCTGGGCTGGAATATTGAAATTGTAGGTATTTGATTCAGCGAGGGAACAGCCCATGTAAACCGCTAGTGGTAGGGTTGCCATGAGTTTAGGTAGTGTACGCATTCGAGTCTCCTTGTGAGTTAGTTTATTGGTAGCACTACACATAAGACTGAATGAACGGGGTAACACCGCCACTTTTTTGAAAAAATTATACGCATGGTGTGCAGGCTTTGCCTGTCACTTGCAAGCAAAGCCTGCACTCCTAATCAATCAGCCGCTTGAATCACAAACGCCATTGCTCCAGTGGACGTTATTTTAATGGGCAAGGCACTGGCAATGGTATTCAAGGCAACAGACAAATCATCACTGGGAAACACACCACTCACTTTAAGCCCTTGCAAGCGTGGGTCGGCTATTCGCAAACTCACGTCATGATAACGCGCCAGTTGTTCAATAACGATGCTCAATGGCTGGGCTTTAAACACTACAAGTTTTTTCTGCCACGCGGTGGTGCTATTCACATCTACTTGAGAGACGGGGGTGAGTTGCCCGTTGTTATCGTAATCGAGTTGTTGATTGGGTTTTACGTTGTGCGGTGTTGAATTATTAACTGTGGTAATACTGACCTCGCCTTCCAACACAGTGACCGATACCTTAGCCGCTTGTTGATACACATTAAACCGTGTGCCGATGTCTTTAATCACGCCATTGGCAGCAGTGACTGCAAACGGTTTCGCGCTGTTATGCTCAACGGTAAACAGGGCTTCGCCGTGCTGTAGTTTTACATTACGCGCCTCATCCGTGTACTGCACGCTCAATTCAGTATCGGTATTGAGTTCAATGTGCGAACCATCACTGAGTTCAATGTTCGCCTGTTCACCTTTGGCGGTGTGATAGTTTTGAGTATGTAGCCACGACCAAAAAAAGGGACTGGTACTCATTACCAGCAATAGCGATAACAGCGTTGCCGCCCGTTTGCTGGAAAATGGTCGCCGCGCTTGGCGTTTATCACGCAAATACGCCCGCGCTGCCTCTAGTTCAACCCCAGCGTGCGGTTCAATGTCTGCTAATTGTTGCCAGAAAGTCAATACCTGTTGATAAGCAACACTGTGAGTTTCGTTTTCGGCTAACCAGTCATCAAACGCATAACGTTCAGCTTCCGTGCAGTCGGCTGAATGCAGGCGTGTCACCCAATGACTGGCTTGTTTTTGAATAGTATTGTTCATCTTAGGATTTATCGTGAAAGGTAGCTGTAAAACAATGCGCTAAAGCTTTGGCACAATACCGCTCAACAGTGCGTTGTGGTACAGCTAACGCCTCGGCAATTTCTTTGTGTGATAAGCCATCAACACGGTTGAGCAAAAACACATGACGATACACATCAGGTAAGGTTTCCAATGCCAGTAAACACTTGTTCAATAATAGCTGCCCATCCATTAATGTCTCAAGTGAGGGAAGTGGTGAAATGAGACTATCAGGTTCGATGTCATTCGGTTCGAGATACTGATGATGAACACTGGCACGATGGTGATAATCAAATCCCAGATTGGCAATGATTTTGTATAAATAAGCACGCGGATTATAAATAGCGGCGCAATCTGGATGCTGTAATAAACGTAAATAGGCTTCTTGTACTAAATCTTCTGCTTCTGAATGAGCAATATGCGAATTAGCGAAAGCAACTAATTCCATACTATGACGGCGAAATAGTTTATCGAGTAATGGATGTTTAGGCATTATAAAGTTTGTCTACGGTATTCGTTAAGTACAGCTTCAAAATATAGCAAAAATTATGCCTAGTATCTTATGTCCTTGGAATACTTGCTCTCTGTGCATTCTGCGCAGAGCTGCATTATTTAAACGGCGTGATATAACCTATTCAGTACGGTATATAACTTACAATTATTCAGAAAACTATTGAGTATCTGTTTTTTATAGATAAACTACTGTGAGCTATTCCGTTTTGGAATACATCAAAAATACGATTTTTTGAGGAGGTCTTATGTCTAAGTATTATTCCCGTCGTCGTTTTTTAGCCCATTCTAGTGTGGGCTTATTGGCTTTTGCAGGACTGCCGCGCGTGTTGCAAGCTATGGAAGGTATGCACGGTATGCCCAAAATCAGCCCTAATAAAGCGTCGCCTAATTTTAAACCCGATGTTGAAATAGAACTGTTTTGTAAGCCTAATTGGGTGAGCATTTTACAGGGTAAAAAAACATGGGTACAACAATATTCCGCACGTTTATTGCAGGGTCCAAAAGAGACTGTCACTGAAATAGCAGGTTCATATTTAGGCCCGATTATTCGCTTAAAAAAAGGTCAAAAAGTCCGCATTCATTTGCATAATGAATTGATACAACCCACTGTCACGCACTGGCATGGGTTACACGTTCCTGCCAATATGGACGGGCATCCGCAATACACGATTGAACCCAATGAAACCTTGGTGTATGAGTTTGAAGTACTGAACCGTGCGGGCATGAACATCTATCATCCGCACCCTCATGAACTAACCGCACAACAGGTTTATCATGGCTTAGCAGGCGTTATCATCGTTAATGATGAAGAAGAAGCGGCATTAGAATTGCCTTCGGGTGAGTATGAAATCCCGATAGTGATTCAAGATCGCCGTTTTGATGCCGACAATCAATTGGTGTATGCGGGACACATGCGCGACCGTATGATGGGATTTTATGGGGATCGTGTATTAATCAATGGTCATGCCGATTTTCAACTCGATGTTGCCAGCCGCGCTTATCGCTTGCGGGTATTAAACGGCTCAACGGCACGGATTTATAAACTGGCGTGGGATGATGGCACGCCAATTACTGTTATCGGTGTCGATGGCGGTTTGTTGGAAAAACCTGAAATTAAACCTTACGTTATGTTAGCTCCAGGTGAACGATTGGATGTGTGGGCAGATTTTAGTGGTCGTGCCGAAGGTTCTCAGCTTGTTATGCGTAGCGCGGCGTTTTCGGGTGCATTGCCTAAAATGGGCATGATGAACCACGGCAGTTTACCTATGGGCAGTGAGTATCCGTTGTTTACGGTGAAAGTAACCCGCAAAGTCAGTGAGAGCCACAGTTTACCTAGTCAATTATCGAAAATTAACTGGTACAAAGTCAGCGATACCGCTAATCCCAATAAACCTATTCCTATCAGTATTTCCGAAGGACACATGGCGATGGTGCTTAATGGTCGCCCTTATAAATATGACGATTTGCAAGATTTTGAACGTATCAAAGTCAATACTGTTCAGCTGATGGAAATTTTCCATGCGCATGGTGGTATGGGGCATGGCGCAGCATCTACATCAGAAAGCGGCGAAGATCATCAAAGTGGTGGTATGGGCGGTATGAGAGGTGGCATGGGCATGGGACGCGGTGGTATGGGAATGATGGGCGGTATGGGTGGTGGTATGATGTCTATGGCACACCCGATACATTTACATGGACAACAGTTTCAGGTGCTTAGCCGTAGTGTGAGTAAAGGGACAGAAGACGACTATGCCACTGTGAGCCAAGGTTTTATTGAAAGTGGTTTGAAAGACACTGTGTTGGTCATGCCCAACGAAACGGTACGCATCATTAAGCCATTTCAAGACTTTAAAGGCTTATTCATGTATCACTGCCACAATCTTGAACATGAAGATATGGGCATGATGCGAGATTTTTCGGTTGAATAGGTAGGTCTATGTAAGCAGGAATGAGTACGCTGAACTTGTGAAGATCATTGCCTAAGCCTTGTCGTATTTGTTAGCATTGAATTCTGAAATAATCTCTTCATACTCATTCCTACGATCACAAGCTCGCCTATTGTTATTACGTTTACAAACAAGAGCGTAGCTGTGATTAACTCTCGGATCATTGTGCCAATTCCTAACCCTGTATTCAGAGACAGCAATATATTTTCCAGAGATACGTTTTCCATTAAGTTGTTTTATTACTCTTTCGGCAACAAAATCAGGCAGTATTTCAACTAAAACATGGTGTTGAACAAGACGTGTTCGAATATTCCTTTGTGCCAAAATTAAAGTTCTTTCTATTTGACCCCGTTTAGCTAACCAACCTCCATAAACTGCTGGGAGAAGAATATCTGCTATATCCTCTTGTCGTGTTTTGGAAGAAATTTTTTTCAAAATAATTATCATGCTGTTCACCTCAAAATGTTGTAAGCATTTTAGATTGTAGCATTTTTTTGACTTTATATTGATTACAACTAATTCCGCTAGTCTGCACCTAGTACCGCGCAAAAATACTAAAATCCCTGCTTTAAGAAGATGTGAGCCAAGGTTTTATTGAAAGTGGTTGAAAGACACCGTGTTGGTCATGCTCAACGAAACGGTACGCATCATTAAGCCATTTCAAGACCGCAAAGGTTTATTAATGTATCACTGCCATAATCTTGAGCATGAAGAATGGGCATGATGCGATATTTTTCGGTCGAATAGGTAAATCTATGTAAGCAGGAATGAGTACGCTGAACTTGTGAAGATCATTGCCTAAGCCTTGTCGTATTTACTAGCACTGATTTCTGAAATGAAATCTTCATACTCATTCCTGCGACCATTAATTCGTTTATCGTTATTTTGATTACGAAGATAAGAATAGCCGTGATTAATTCTCCCATCATTATGCCAAGTTCTAACTTTGTATTCAGAGACAGCAATATACTTTCCAGCGAGATATTGTTTGTTTAGAGCTTTTATAACTCTTTTAGCAACAAAATCAGGCGATATGTCAACTAAAACATGATGACGCACAATATGTGTCTCAATATTTTTTTGTATAAATGTTAGTATTCTTTCTATTCGACCGCGTCTGTTTAGCCAATGTCCATAAACCGCTGGGGCAAGAAAATCTGTTACATCTTCTAGTTGGGTTTTGGGAGAAACTTTTTTCAGAATAATTATCATGCTATTCACCTTAAAATGCTGTAAGTAAGCTCTTAACAAAAAGTCGGCGTGTCTATTTATCCAGCGTCATTTTGGCATCCCTGCCAGAATAACGGGTCTTATACATCCGACTAATTACGATAAAATTGTAAACCTGATGGCAGAATTTTATTGCTTCTATCATCGCTGTTTACAGTTTACATAAACAGCAAGTTATCGTGATTTATTTTTGTAACAGAATGTAACAATCTTATCTTTTGTTACACTCTGTTACAAATCTTGTTAAAAAAATTGCAAACCCTAAACTACAACAGGTATTCTTTGGACTCAATAGATGAAAATCCAAGCTTTACTTGGCGCATAGGTGTCAACATAGGTAAACTTTGCGGAAGTTGCCGAAATAGTGCCATTTTAGCAACCCCCCCTTATTGTTTAATAAATTATTTAAGGCTACGAATAAGTGATTAATGTTCTCTAAATAATTTATGCAATCAATGGGCAACTCCTAAGTGTATTCATTAAACCTGATTCAGCTAGTCTGCACCTAGTACCGCGTAAAAATGCTAAAATCCCCACTTTGTAGCCCTTAGCCTTTTTCTATTCATGACCAACCCTCTAAAACTACCGATTGAAGCTCTCAAATTAAATATTGATTTAACAGGATTTGAATTCCCACCCGCACCACGTTCACAAAATACGCTGTTAGGACAGGACAGGGCTCGGTCAGCATTGGCGTTTGGTGTAGCGATGCCTAATCCTGGTTATAATATTTTTGTGATGGGCGAATCGGGATCAGGGCGCGTGTCTTTAATCACTAATCATTTGAGTGAGATAGCGCAAACTTTACCCGCGCCGTCTTCTTATGCTTATGTGGATAATTTTGATAACCCCAGAGAGCCGATTGCCATTGAATTGCCTGCCGAACAAGGGCAGACGTTTTGTAAATCCATTGAGAAAATGTGCGATGATTTACTGGCAACCTTCCCCGCTGCATTTGAAAGCCCTGCTTATCAGCAAAAAAAATCTGCCATCGAACGTCAATTGACGCAAGCGTATAACAACGCCGTGGATTTGGTGGATAAAAAAGCCCAAACCTTAAATATTGCCTTATTTAGAGATAATGACAGTATCACCTTTGCTCCGATTCGCGGTCATAAAACCCTTAATGAAGAGCAATTCACCCAATTACCGCAATCAGAGCGTGAGTTATTTCACCAACAGGTTGAACAACTGGAAGAGTATTTGAGTGATGTCTTATTGGAACTACCACAATGGCGTAGAACTTTAGTTGAAAAAACCAAGCAACTCAATAATGATACGATTCATACTGCCATTGAACCTTTGTTTGCTGAACTGAATCACGTTTATCAAAATATTGATGATGTCATTAGCTATCTAGCCGAAGTTAGAAAAAATCTCGATAACACTGTTGCGGATTATCTTAGCTCTACACGCATTGAGCCGCGTGATACCAGCAATAAACGGGCTTTACTCACCGAACAGTATATGCCCAATATTCTGGTGGATAACAAACAGGAAAACGGTGCGCCCATTGTTTTTGAATCCCATCCAACTTATCAAAATCTATTTGGACGTATCGAATATGTCAGCGACCAAGGTACGTTAGTCACTAGCTATCGAAAAATTTGTGCAGGTTCATTACACAAAGCTAACGGCGGATATTTAATTTTGGATGCTGAAAAACTGTTGATTTATCCGTTTGTCTGGGAGGGTTTAAAACGGGCATTACAATCAGCGACCATTGAAATCGAATTGCCTTATTCAGAATTAGGTGTGAACACCATCACCCTTAAGCCCGAAGTCATTCCGCTCAATGTCAAAGTTATCCTCATCGGTTCTTGCGATACTTATTATTTGCTGGAAGAATTGGATACCGAATTTAACGAAATGTTTAAAATTCTTGCCGACTTTGACAACACCATTCCTCGTACTCATGAAACCACCCAAGGTTTTATTGCCGTGATGATAAAACAAGCCACCGACTCAGGCGCGAAACCCTTAACCCAAGAGGCTATCGTAGGTTTGATAGAACACAGTTGTCGATTATCAGAAAACCAACTGCAATTTTCTGCGCGGATTAATGATTCCTTGGAAATTATTGCTGAGGCAAATTTATTTTGCCAGCAAGCTCATGATAATGCCATCGATAAAAAGCATATTGACCTAGCTCTAACCGCACGCGAATACCGCAATGGTCGGCTGTCACAAGTCATCCTTGATGAAATGCTCGATGGCACGGTTTTGATTGATACCGACGGTGCGGCAATAGGCAAAATCAACGGCTTAACCGTATTAGAAATTGGCGGCAGTAGCTTTGGCGCACCTGCGCGTATTACCACCACCGTTTATCCTGGTTCACGCGGTATCATTGATATAGAGCGTGAAGCCGAATTAGGTCAATCTATTCATTCTAAAGGCGTACTGATTTTAACAGGCTATCTAGGACATTTTTACGCTCAACAATTTCCCTTAGCCATTTCTGCCAGCATTGCCATTGAGCAATCCTACAGCTATATCGATGGCGACAGCGCGTCACTGGCTGAACTGTGCTGTCTAATTTCCGCACTCACCCGCACTCCGATTCAACAAGGCTTTGCAGTAACGGGATCAATTAATCAATACGGCGAAGTGCAGGCGATTGGTGGTGTTAATGAAAAAATTGAAGGATTTTTTCGCCTATGCCAAGCACGAGGATTAAACGGACAGCACGCGGTTATTATTCCAGCGGCTAACAAACGGAATTTAATGTTAAAACCAGACGTAATTGATGCGGTTGCACGCGGTGTCTTTGCGGTTTATGTTGTTTCTAGCGTTAATGAAACACTGGAATTACTCACAGGACAAACCGCAGGCACGATGGATGAAACGGGAAATTATCCAGAAAACAGCATCAACTTTAAAGCCATTTTGCGCTTAAAAGAAATTGCTGATTTAGATATAGATGAAGAAGAGGAAAAAGGCTAAGGAGTTAGTGAGTCGGGAATGCCCGCCTAGATGATATAGCTAACCGTGGATAAAATGATTACAAAACCGTTCGCACTGAGCTTGTCGAAGTGTGAATGTGGTTCGATAAGCTCACCACGAACGGTATCATTTTATTGTGCGTTAGCTCTAGCGCGGGGCGAGTGTTTCCGACAAATAGTGTGAAATTAAAAAAACAACATTACTTCCTACGCACTCAAAAGTTGTTTTATGTGTTGAAAAACATTGGTAAATTCAGCTTTAGTCAAGCGTTTAGTCTGCACGTTGTAACGGCTAGTATGATAGGAATCGACTAGCGTTAAGCCATTACCTACAATATGTTGTGCGTTGTGGGCAAATTTTGCACTACTGGGTTTCAATTCCAAGGCTTTTAATACTGCTTGATGAGCGATAGTGCCTAAGGCAAGAATGACTGCACCTTTGGGTAACGTGGCTAATTCAGCGGCTAAAAAGTGATTGCATTGCTTGATTTCTTCGCCTGTGGGTTTATTTTCGGGCGGCAGGCATTTGACAGCATTACTGATACGGCAGTTTTTTAATACTAAGCCATCGTGTAAAGATTCTGATAATACTTGGTTACTATAACCAAATTCATACAAAGCTTGATAGAGCAATAAGCCTGCATAATCGCCTGTAAAGGGTCGCCCTGTGGCATTTGCACCGTGCATTCCAGGGGCTAAACCGACTACCAATAATTTGGCATTATTATCACCAAACGGCGCAACGGGTAGGGCATGATAATTTGGGTATTTTTGTTTTACGCCATCCAAAAAATTAGCTAGTCGTGGACATAAACGGCATTGTTGATCGAATATATCCTTACTCAGCATGGTTGTGATTTCCTGAGTAAAAAATATAATCCGATGAATAAGCAACTGGTTTTTCTGTGCCAAGATGATTGCTGTCACAGCCAGTGACAGGTGGTAAACCACCGCGTGTTTTTACTCGTTGAATAAAGCTGATATTAGCAAACACGCCGTTGCCATGATGTTGAGTGGCTTCTAATAGCAGCCAAGCAATTGTCGAGTCAGGGGCAATCTCAACTTTTTTTATCATTTTACCTGAGACACGGCTACCGTCTTGATATGTCCATTCTGGTCCAGCCGCATGACTTCCGACTAACCCTCCTTTACTATCAAACAACTGTGCCTTAGGAGCTTGCCATTGCCATGAATATACGTTTTGTTGGCTGGTGCATTGATAAATCTGTTCACCTTTAGCGTGCAAGGTCAACACCTGTGTATTGCCACTAGCTACTGCAATTTCTTCGGGGATAATGGTTTGGGTGCGAGCGAGTGCGGGCAACAATAGACATAAATATACAATTTTTTTCAACATAATAATTTATCCCAAATATGTAAAAAACAGGCAATAAAAAAGGCTTAAGTTATAACAACCTAAGCCTTTGATTTATTTGGTGGGATGTGAGAGGCTCGAACTCTCGACCTATGGATTACTTTACTACTTTAGCTTTCACTAACCGCTGATATTCAGCGTTGTAGTCTGGACTTTCTCATCACCCGCCGTGTTAGCGGTTTGGGTGTGCGGCGTTAAGTCTCTGAGGGCTTTCTTAAAAAGTTTTATTTGGATTATCACTCATTACAACATCATTCACTATTGTAATCATTTGATAATATTAAAACTTTATTAAGAGTTGCCTGCTGATTGCCCAATCTTCAACATTTTTACGTTGAATGACGTAGTTGAAGCTCTCAGGGGTTTCCAGCATACAGCTGCATTTTCAGTTCATTGTTCCCAATGAACGCTCCTATTTTTGCTAAGAGTCCACTGCTCTACCAACTGAGCTAACATCCCGAACTCGTCTATTCTAAGTCAGTTGCCAACCAAAACGCAACAACAAACAAGCCTTGAAAAAAATTAACACGCCCCCATACAGGAGTCACTTGTATTAATCATGGGATTATAAAATGACCGTTGCAGCACAAAAAGAAACCTTAGGTTTTCAAACTGAAGTAAAACACTTATTACATTTGATGATTCATTCCTTGTACAGCAACAAGGAGATATTTCTACGCGAATTAATTTCTAATGCGTCTGATGCCGCTGATAAATTACGTTTTGAAGCGTTGTCGAATGATGGTTTGTATGACGGCGATAGCGAGTTAAAAATTCGCATCGCTTTTGATAAAGATGCCCGTACTATTACCATTAGCGATAACGGTATTGGTATGACACGTTCAGAAGTACAAGAGCATATCGGTACGATTGCTAAATCTGGCACAAAACAATTCTTTGAAGCACTGACAGGCGAACAAGCGAAAGACAGTGAGTTAATCGGTCAGTTTGGCGTAGGTTTTTATTCAGCGTTTATTGTTGCTGATAAAGTAACCTTGACCACCCGCAAAGCTGGCGCGACTAGCAGTGAAGGCGTGCGTTGGGAATCGGCTGGCGAAGGCGATTACAGTATTGAATCGGTTGAAAAAGCAACGCGTGGCACAGAAATTGTGCTGCATTTGAAAGAAGCCGAAACTGAATTTTTAGACGGCTATCGCCTTCGTGGTATTGTGAGAAAATTCTCTGACCATATTTCATTGCCCATCATGATGGATAAAGAAGTGATGCCAGCTTACGATGCTGACAGTGAAGAAGGCGAAGAAGAAAAAGAAAAGCCAGCCCCAGAAATCGTTGAAGAAACCGTCAACAGCGCGGCGGCGTTATGGACAAAATCGCGTCAAGATATTTCCGAAGACGATTACGCACAATTTTACAAACACGTTGGGCATGATTATCAAGACCCATTAACCCATATTCACAGCAAAGTTGAAGGTACCAACGAATACACGTTATTGCTGTATGTGCCATCACGCGCTCCGTTTGATTTATGGGACAGAGACGCGAAACACGGCGTTAAATTATATGTGCGCAAAGTGTTTATTACCGATGATGCTGAGCAGTTAATGCCGCGTTATTTGCGTTTTATTCGTGGTGTGATCGATGCTGATTCGTTGCCATTAAACGTATCGCGTGAACTGCTACAACAAAGCAAACAAATCAGTTCAATCAAATCAGGTGCGGTTAAAAAAGTGTTAACCATGTTGGAACACTTAGCCAAAGACGAACCAGAAAAATACGCGACTTTTTGGGCGCAGTTTGGTGCGGTGATTAAAGAAGGTCCAATTGAAGACCATGCCAATAAAGAGCGCGTCGCTAAATTAATTCGTTTTGCTTCCACGCACAACGAGTCTGACAAGCAAGACATCACGCTGGAAGATTACGTTAGCCGTATGAAAGAAGGTCAAGAGCATATTTATTATGTGACGGCTGACAGTTTCGCAGCGGCTAAAAACAGCCCGCATTTAGAAATTTTCCGCAAAAAAGGCATTGAAGTGTTATTGCTGTCGGATCGTATTGATGAATGGTTAGTGTCTAATCTGGATGAGTTTGATGGTAAACATTTACAATCAGTTGCTAAAGGTGATTTAAACCTAGGCGCGTTGGAAGATGAAGAAGACAAAGAAAAACAAGAAGAAGTGAATAAAGACTTTGAATCAGTCATCACACAAATCAAAGAAGTGCTAGGTGATAAAGTCAGTGATGTGCGTTTAAGTCATCGTTTAACGGAATCCCCCGCGTGTTTAGTGGCTGATGTTTATGGCATGAGTTTAAACATGGAGCGCATCATGAAAGACGCAGGGCAAATGATGGGTATGGGCATGGGTAGAAAACCCGTGTTTGAAATCAACCCACATCATGCTTTAATCACTCGCTTGAAAGCCGAACAAGACGATGCCCGTTTTAGCGATTTAACCCATATTTTGCTTGACCAAGCGGTATTAAGCGAAGGTGGACAGTTGGATGATCCAGCCGCGTTTGTGCATAAACTAAATGGTTTGTTGCAGGGTTTGTTGAACTAAAGCAAGTCAGTATCGGAGTACAAATTCTGTCCTGAGTTTAGCGAAGGGCTAGGTTTGTACTCCATCTTGTCGCATAGAACTATAGGATACGCCGACGATAAAAGGCGCATCATTCGCGTCAACTCGAACAAGCCGTACCTTTATACATCCTAGAGCTAACGTACAATCAAATGATACCGTTCGTGGTGAGCTGTGAGCTTGTCGAACAGTCGAACCACATTCACACTTCGACAAGCTCAGTGCGAACGGTTTTATCCACAGTTAGCTATATGTAACGCACCTTATCGCGTTGGCAGTTTAAACAAGCTGTTAAAAACTTACCACTAAACAAAATCGTGACATCAAAAATGCGTTATAAAACATAATGAGCGAACACATTTTATTTTTAACAGGTAGACTGGCAGAAAAGCAGTTGCGCAGCATTTTGGCAAAAATGCAGCCAGAATTTACTTATACTGTGCATATTTTGGGCGTTAAAGTTGCGGCGTTGATGACTACAGAGATGATTGCGCGGCGGTTGACTGATACTTTCTGTGCGAATCGTATTATTATTCCAGGGCGGTGTCGCGGTGATTTGGTTGCGTTGAGTGAAACTTTAGGCGTACCTGTTGAGCGAGGGCCTGAGGAAGTAAAAGATTTGCCGCAATATTTTGGTAAAAAAGCCCAACAAGCGGATTTAAGTCAATATAAGGTAAAAATTTTTGCCGAAATTACTGATGCGGCAACCATCAGTATTGAAGAGGTGCTGAGCCGTGCTGAGTATTATCGACACAATGGCGCGGATGTTATCGATATTGGTTGTTTGCCTAGCACCGATTTTCCAAACTTAGAACTCATCATACAAACCTTAAAACAGCGCGGTTTTATGGTGAGTATTGATTCGTTGGAAGCGGATGATTTATTGCGCGGCGGCAAAGCGGGTGCGGATTATCTATTAAGTTTGCATGAATCTACCTTGTGGATAGCCGATGAAGTTGCGTCAACGCCAATTTTAATTCCCGAAAAACATCAAGATTTGGCTACACTAGACAGAGCTATTGCCATTATGCAGGCAAAAAATCGCCCGTTTATTGTTGATCCGATTTTAGACCCGTTGCATTTTGGTTTTACCGAATCGATTGTTCGTTATCATGAAGTACGCAAAAATCATCCCGATGTGGAAATGATGTTAGGCGTTGGTAATATCACGGAATTGACTCATGCTGACACGGCGGGTATGAACACGCTGTTACTGGGGATATGCTCAGAGTTAAACATTAATCATATTTTAGCCACCGAAGTGAGTAAACACGCCAGTCGAGCGATTAAAGAAGCTGATTTAGCAAGACGTATTATGTATGCAGCAAAAGAGCATGACACGCTACCAAAACATATTAATTCAGATTTAATGGCATTGCATGAAACCGCGCCGTTTCCTTATACCCAATCCGAAATCAAGGAATGGGCAAGAGAAATTAAAGACCCCAGTTATCGTATTCAAACCAGTACCGATGGCGTTCATGTTTATAACCGTGATGGTTTCTATACCGCACTGAATCCGTTTGATTTTTACCCCAATCTGCACGTTGAAAATGATGCCAGTCATGCGTTTTATTTAGGCGTAGAACTGGCGCGGGCGCAAATTGCATGGCAGTTAGGCAAGCGGTTTACCCAAGATCAAGAATTAACGTGGGGTTGTGCGGCGGATAAAACCGAAGTGGAATTTGATTTGCACACCTTTAAACCTTCTGTAGAAAAACATGGCAAATAGACTGCTTTTAATTTTATTAACTATTTTCATCAGTGCTTCATCATTTGCCACGCCTGTTGAACAGGATTTAATCAAATCTGCAAGTGACGCATTTCAAAAAGCGTTTCCAAAAGACAACGGGCAAGAAGATTATAACGAGGGTGAAAACTCATTGGGCGATATAAATAATGATGGTGTGACAGATTTTGTAACACTGCTTTACACGCCTAATAAAGACCCAAATAAAGCCCCAAACGACATAGGCGATACACAAATTGCTGTTTTTTTAGGCAATAAAGAGGGAAGCTTTAGCTTATATAAATTATCGGGTTCTACTTTCCGTCACGAACGAATTGATCAACGTGTTGAGATTAGAAAAGGGTCTATATTTCTTTATAGACGTGGCGGTATTCCATGTTGTGGGGAAGACGTATTTCAATTTAAACTGAGAACTAAGAACATCGTGCTAATTGGAAGTGAATATTCTGAGTTTGTCGACTTAGACCAAAATAATGGTTTTGGTAAAAGCATAAACTTCATTACGGGTGATGTGATGTATTGGGGACAAACCATGAAAAAAAGAAAGGAAGTAAAAGCGAAGTTCAAACCACCTGCGTTAATTAAAATAGAAGATTTTTCTTATCCTGTAGGAGAACCCAAGGGAGCAGAGGGTTATATCGATGAAAAATTTAATTTTGTTAAATAATAGTTTTTACAAAAATCATGATTCAAGAATTAATTGTTAGCACACAAAGCCGTGCGGGTGTTGTGCATTTCGCGCCGATGGGCATTCATCTGAATGGTGATGAGATCATTATTTTGCCGTTTCGTCCGTCTACCACCTTGAATAATTTACTGGAAACTCGCGTCGCGGTGCTGAATTATTGTGATGATGTGCGGGTATTTGCAGGGTGTTTAACAGGGCGGCGTGATTGGGCAGTGCAGGCGGCAGAAAAAATACAAGGTGCTGTATTGGCGTGTGCTTTGGCGCATAGCGAAGTGGAATTAGTGCGTATTGAAGACGATGACACACGCCCTAAATTATTTTGCAAAACCATTCATACCGTCAATCACGCGCCATTTATGGGTTTTAATCGCGCTCAATATGCAGTACTAGAAGCGGCAATCTTAATCAGTCGTTTGGCTATGTTGCCCTTGGAAAAAATTGAAACAGAAATTAATTATTTGCGTATCGGTTTGGAAAAAACCGCAGGAGACAAAGAATTAGAAGCATGGGGCTGGTTAATGGCAGTGATTGAACAACACAAGGCTAGCTTATGAGTAAAATGTTAGCCAGCGTTAATAGTGTCGCCGAAGCGATGCAGGTGTTGAACGCACACGTCGATATTATTGATTTAAAGCAACCTGCGCTTGGTGCATTGGGGGCATTAGATACTGATTTAGTGCTTGAAATTGTAGAAAAGATTGCAGGGCGTTGTCCTATCAGTGCAACGGTTGGCGATTTGCCGATGCAGCCAGAGCTGATTTTTAATGCAGTCAACGCAATGGCACAAACAAATGTTGATTATATAAAAATCGGTTTTTTTCCTGATGGCGATAGTTTTGCTGTGGTGGAAAAATTATCCGAACTGGCAAAAAAGTACAAGTTAATCGCGGTGTTATTTGCCGATACACAGCCTGATTTTGCCATTATTCCCGCTTTAAAAGCCGCTGGTTTTTCAGGTGTGATGCTTGATACTATGAATAAACAGCAAGGTTCACTCACCCAAGTGATGACCTTATCCGACATAGCACGATTTGTTAAACTAGCCAAAACCCAATCGCTGTTGTGTGGTTTAGCGGGTTCTTTGAAACTAGCTGATATTGCAACGCTCAAATTATTTCAAGCAGACTACTTAGGTTTTAGAGGTGCGTTGTGTGTGCAACAGCATCGAACAGGGCAATTGGATTCATCAGCAATTGACCAAATCAAGCAAGCAATAACGCAATTTTAAAAAACCTTCACCTTCCAGTCATTCATTATCTTCATTAAAAACGGCAACGATTGCCGACTTTAATTGTGATTATTACTGATCTTTCATTTATTCATTAATTAAACTGTGTTATTTGCACTGGTCTAGTTATTGCATATAAGCCATTTCTGTTGTTTTTAGTAATCGATACTTTTAATCGCTAAAAATAGCTGTTTATATTCAGTATCTTATTATTAGGCATATTTTTTGCTTTATACTTTTTACCCTGCTCAATAAATCAATATCCCTGTTTTGAATCCTATATATAGCTCACTATAATAACGGTCATTACTTTATGATTACTTAATTGGTAGGTGCCGCACACTAAATAATTTTTATTTAAAAATCAATAAGATGTATTGAAAAATACTTTTCAATACAGTCACGCAATTCATTTATTTTATAAATGTCGTTTCTGTTAGTGAGCAACTCCTAACTTGTATTTTTTGGAAAGAACAATGAAACTCAAATCTCAACTAATAACTATCGGCTGTATCGCTCTTAGTACGGGAATCGCTTATGCGGAAACTGTGAAACCGATAGACAACCCCAAAAAAACCGATGAACCAGTGCTTTTAGATACTATTATTGTCAAAGCACAATCAGAGAATAATCCCAATCAAGCGTTTGAATCTTTTCTCAGTCCGTCAAAAATAATACGTTCAAGAACATCTACCAGCGACACCGCGAAAATGTTCGACCACACACCAGGGGTTAGTTTTTCTGGGGGTGGGGGTATTTCGAGTCGAATTATTCTTAATGGTATGGCAGATGATCGTGTCCGTGTGCAAATCGACGGTATGAATTTAATTTCAGCGTGCGGTAATCACATGAACCCCGCGCTCTCTTATGTCGCCCCCTCAAGTGTGCTGAGTGCGCAGGTACTCGCTGGTATCACGCCAGTCAGTATGGGCGGTGACAGTATCGCGGGGACTGTGCGCGTACAGTCGGCTGATCCACTGTATGCTGAAGACGGCAAAAAATATTTAGTCATGGGACAAGGTTCATCGTTCTATCGTAGCAACGGCAATGCGTGGGGCGGAAATATTTCAACTACCTTGGCAAACAAAAATGCCTCATTGACTTATACAGGCTCTACCGTTGAATCAGGTAATTACAAGGCAGGGGGCAATTTCACCACCAAAAACAAAGCCAATGCCAATGATGTGGTCAGTTCGTCTGCCTATAAATCACAAAACCAATCGCTGTCACTGGCGTTGCGTAATGATGATCATCAAGCGATTATCAAAGTCGGACTACAAAATATTCCCTATCAAGGCTTTCCAAACGTGCGTATGGACTTGGCAGGTGATGACAGTTGGTTTGCCAATGTCAGCACTAAAAGTAATTTTAACTGGGGACGATTAGAAACCCGCGCTTATCACGAAGATGTTCAGCATTACATGAACTTCCTACCTGATAAAGGCGGTAATATGCCGATGAATACTCACAGCATTAATCAAGGCTTATCCGTTAAAGGCATTATCGATGTCACTGACAAACATCAGTTGACGGTTGGTAGTGAGTACCAGCGTTATCGCTTAAATGATTGGTGGAATCCAGTGGGTAATAAACCGATGACCATGATGAATGGTCCTGCGCCTTTTTGGAATATTAGTGACGGACAGCGTGACAGACTGGATTTTTTTGCTGAAATGGAAAGTCACTGGAATAGCAAATGGTTAACGCAATTTGGCGTGCGTGGTGGTTTAGTTGAGATGAATGCAGGTGATGTTATGGATTATGGCGTAGTAACTCCCGAAGCGCGGGCAGTTAATAGTCAAAATAAACAACATACCGATGCGATTGTTGATGTCACTGCATTAGCACGTTATACACCCACAGATACCCAACAATATGAATTAGGGTTTGCCAGAAAAACCCGCGCACCGAGTCTTTATGAGCGTTATGCGTGGTCTAGGGGGTCGGTGATGGGCATGGGCGCAATGGCAATGACTATGCCGATGTCGATGCTGATGAATAACTGGTACGGTGATGGTAATGGTTATGTCGGTAATAATAACCTACACCCAGAAGTGGCTTACACCGTCAGTGGTACAGCCAATTTCCATGATGCGAATAAAGAAAATTGGGATGTGAAAGTCACGCCATTTTACACCTATGTAGATAACTATATTGACGCAGGGTTTTGCCAAAAAGCCAATGGTGTGACCTGTGCTAATCCAGCCGCAAACATGACTACAACATCAGGTGGGGGCGGCTTTAGATTGCTGCAATTGGGTAATTACAATGCGCATTTAGTCGGCGTTAATGCTTCGGGTAGTAAGATATTATTGCAAACTGAAAACTACGGCAGCCTGTCTAGCAGAGCTATTTTAAGTTATGTACGCGGACGAAACCAGACTTCGCATGATAATTTGTATCAACAAATGCCATTGAATTCAATTTTAGACCTTGATTATAAATGGGGTGGTTGGACAGCAACTGTTGAAACACAATTAGTGGCAGCTAAAGACACCGTGCAGGCGATTCGTTTAGAACCTAAAACCGCAGGTTATACATTGCTTAATTTACGCACCAGCTATGATTGGAAATATTTGCGTGTTGATGCGGGTATTGAAAACGTTCTTGATAAAAACTATTCATTGCCTTTAGGTGGTGTTTATATGGGAGAAAGAAATCTACCTGCGGGAACACCAATACCAGGTTATGGTCGCTCGTATAATGTTGGTTTAACAGTCACTTACTAATTTTAGACAGGAGTCCAAAAACATATTTTTGGACTCCACAACTTTATGGTCTACGCACACCGACAAAGTGTTGCTGCCAGTAATTATTTTTCAAACTAGACACTAGCACTCTACCTGTTCTAGCACTAGGCGCGTGAATAAAATTATCATTATCAAGGTAAAGCCCAACATGAGAAAACGCTGTGCCGTTAGTATCAAAAAAAACCAAATCACCCGAATGCACGTCGTTTTTTTCCACAGGCATTAGAGTATTTGCCATATCTTGGGTAGTACGCGGCAAGCTAATTCCTTGATGCTGATAGACGTGATGCACAAATCCACTGCAATCAAAACCATCTTCTGGATTATCCGAACCATAATGATAAGGTGCGCCTTGCAAACTTAACGCATAAGCGACTACAGGAGATGATGCGGGTTGCTGGTAGCTTATCGGTACGACCTCAGAATCACTGGCGCAGCCTGACAATAGGCTAATAATAATCGGTAAACTGGCTAAAAAATAGCACGTTGGGTTTTTCATTGTTGTTGTCGAATACCTCTTAAAATTTTTTAACTCACCCACTGTGCTTGTAATGCCTGCTTATTCAACGCCAGCCATTGAATCGCTAAAATCGGAATCGCCGAATCTATTTCATTGCTTTCTACCATCCGATAGGCTTCAGCAAAATCAACGGTGCGTACTAAAATGTCTTCTTGCTCTTCTGCCAAGCCGTGTACGCCTTCGACAATTTTCGTGCTGTCCACTTTGCCACAAAATAAAGTAATGCGTTCAGCCGCACCACCAGGGGTAGTATAAAATTCACTAATCACCCGCAACTCTTGAATAATACAACCTGCTTCTTCCAATGCTTCACGGTGTGCGACTTCTACCGCCGTTTCGCCTTCTTCAATTGCCCCAGCGACAATTTCAATCAGCCACGCTTTATCTGGATCAAGTATAGCTCCTGCACGAAACTGTTCAATTAACACCACTTTATCAGCGTGTGGATCATACAACAGCACAGCCACACACCGCCCACGCACAAATAATTCACGACAGATTTCTTCACTCCAACCGCCGTTATATAAAGTATGCGTTAGCCAATATTTTTCCAGACGAAAAAAGCCCGCGTAGGCGACTTCTTTTTTGTGAATGACAAATTGCTTGCTCATTGTTTAGCGGTATAAGTGACTTTATAAATCACGCCTAGCGTATCATCACTGATTAACACGCTACCATTTGGCAACGTTAAAATATCGACAGGTCGCCCCAATACCTCGCCTTTATCGGTTAGCCAACCACTGATAAAACCTTGTTCAGCCACAGGTTTTCCGTCTTTAAATTTCACTAAAGCAACCTGATAGCCTTGCGGTTCAGTACGATTCCATGAACCGTGTTGCGCAACCAATAATTGATTTTTGTATTCAGCAGGGAACAATCTACCCGTATAAAAGCGCATTCCTAACGGTGCGATATGGGCTTTATATTTCCACACAGGCGGAACAAAATCGGCGCATTTTTTATTCTTGCCAAATTCAGGATCAAGGGTATCGCCCGCATGACAATACGGATAACCAAAATGTTCACCTTTGGCTGTCCAGTGGTTTAATTCATCGGCAGGTTCATCATCACCTAAATGATCGCGTCCATTATCATTGAAAAACAGAGCATTAGTTTCTGGTTGCCAATCAAAACCGACGGTATTTCTGATGCCACGCGCCAAAATTTCAATATCGCTACCGTCTGGATTCAACCGTACCAGCGAAGTATAAATCTCCTTATCGGGTTCACAAATATTACACGGCGCACCCACAGCGGTGTACAGCTTATTATCAGAGCCAAAACGCAAATACTTCCAACCGTGGTGTTTATCATCGGGGAATTTATCCGTTACCACCACGGGGGCAGGGGGGGTATCCAAATGCTGAGTAATGGCATCAAAACGTAACAGTCGATTCACCGCCGCCACATACAGCGCACCGTTTTTATACGCTACGCCATTAGGCATATACAAATCCTTGGCAATCACATACGATTTATCAGCAACACCGTCATGATTGGCATCAACCACCGCATACACTTTGCCTTCTTTTGCCGTGCCGACAAACACCACGCCATCATCGCCTAACACCATGCTACGCGCATTCGGTAGCTTATCGGCATAAATAGAAATAGAAAATCCAGCGGGTAACGACAGTTGTTTAAGCACATCCTGAACATTATTAGGTTGTGCTAACACCAACCCCGTATTCAATAATAGCAGGGTGGTTAAAGCAGATTTTAAAGAAACCATGAGCGTAATCTCCAGTAATGACAATGCGCTTATAGTATCATCCTACTCTGCTTTTTCCTGTGTCGAGTGCGTGAATTTTTTTAATCCGTTAAACAACAACCACTTCATCACTAAACGATTCTTCAACTCTTGCTCCGTTGCAAAGCACGGAATACACCATGCAATCCAGCCGATGTTTCTGTGCTGTGACGGTTTGGGTAAACTCAGGCGACAACTGACAATCGCCGTCTGAGATCATCAACACATCGGCTTTTTTATAGTCTTTTTGTAAGGCAATAATTTCAAATGCGCGTTTCAGAGGTGATTCAAAATCCGTACCGCCCCCAAAACCTAGTTGCAAAAATGCCAGTAATCCTGCCGCGTTATTTTCTTTATCCATAGCAAATTCACGAATTTCGCCAGACGCGCCAAACAATAAAACGTGCAATGAACGGTCTTCCTGTTTCAAAATATTGGCAATGGCAAGTAACAGAGCTTTGGCTTTTAACATCGGCGCACCTGCCATGCTTCCTGATGTATCCAGACACGCGACCACTGGCCCTGTGCGTTTTTTAGTCACTTCTGTTGCTTCACCGTTTTTAAACGTCACGCCTTGCAGTTCATAAGTCAGCAGGTTTTTTTCCAATAATCGGGCATAAAACAAAGTTTCCAGCGTGTCATCTTCCAGATTCAATAATTCACTGGGTAGCAAGCGCATCACATCATCACTGCGATGTGTGCCGTACACTTCACTTTTACTGGCTTCGGGGATTTTGATTTGCTTCTTTTTTTGTTCTGAAATGTAATCGCGCCCCATTTTTTTAGCGAGTTCTTTAATCGTCTGGTTATTTTGCAAAATTTTTGCCAAAGCTGAAAAATCTTCGTTACAGGCTTTTAAATCGGCATAAGAAAAACGGGCATCGGGATTTAACGCTAAAAACTCTTTGACCTGTTCATATTTTTGCGAAATATCGGCAAGGTTTTGCCGAAAACTGGCTAATTGCTGGCATACCGATTGCGGGATAGCTTCATCGGCAATTTCTGCTTCATAATCTTGTGTTACCGCAAGTTCTGCGCGAATTTGCGCAATGCTGTTTTTATTCAGCACCTGATTAGCAAAAAAATCTTGATGTGTTTGCCAATCGGGTTCAGGCGTTGGTTCTTCTGTCTCATTATCCCAATCCCACAACCGCCATTTAGTCGCGCCTAAGCGTTCCCGCGCAGAGTTTTTAAGTGCCAGCATGGAGGGTTCCCATGTTTCACCGATATTTGAAAACGAAACCAGTTTAGAAAAAAACGACTCATCGTTCTGCCCCGCATAATTCACGCACTTGGTAGAAAAATGGTGACAATTTTTAATTATCAATCCATAAAACGCCCGTTCGCCAACGTGTGCATTCGCGCCGTGTCTGACAGCATCATCACCTACTACGCCATATTTATCGCAAGACACATAAATTTTACGTCCCAAGATACTTTTGGAAGTAAAACGGCGTGGGCTAGAAATTTTTACTTCACTTTCTGCCAAACCATCCACCACAATATTTGAAATGTTGCCATCACCGACATAAATGCCCGAATGTTCCACCGCCAGCCACAAATCGCAATACAGCACACTACCCGCAACAGGCGTAACTTTGTCTCGAAAGGTGCTATCAATAAAATACTTGAGCGACTTGATACCCATCGGGATAGCCGCTTGCAGTAGATTTGCTCCAGATTTTACGACATTGAATAGTGTGGAAAACATAGATTTTCTCCTGATAGCTTATGACATATCTCGTAGGAGCGAGCCATGCTCGCGATAAAACGCTTAATGTTTACAACCAAACAGCATTCCAAAATGGATAATCAGCTATATGTTTTACTAAATTAGCGCGTAATGGATTTGCCACTATGTAACGGGCAACCGTTTTTAAATCTTCTTCGGCGCGTAATGCGTGATCATAATAAGCCGCCGCCCAAAGTTTGCCTTTTCGATTTAACACACGGTTTGTTATTCTTGCACTAAATGATTTTAAGCGATTCACCACTATACTTAAATCGTCATGCTGTCCTAACTGAATTAACCAATGCACATGGTCTGGCATCAATACCCAAGCTAACAGCTTGGCATCGCCCAAAATTTCGGATGTTTCAAAACATTTAGCCGCCGCGCACGCCGCATGAAAATCATTAAAAAAGGGTTCGTGGTTTATCGTGGTGGTTGTAATTAAATACGCATGATTCGGTAAAGAAACCCGCGCCTTGCGTAATGATTGATGACCTGATTTTGGTTTTACAGTGTTCATGATGGTTTTTGTTGTGTGTGTTTTACGTTTTTTTCGTGTGGTTTCGCGGCTAAGAGCCGCTCCTACGCTGTTACCCTAACACCGTAGGAGCGAGCTACACTTAACAATCAAATCCACGGTAGGAGCGAGCCTTGCTCGCGATAAAACGCGATACAGAGCTTATATCACAGCCAAATGTTGGCTTGGATTTGTTGGGTGAGTAAATCTACCGTATCGGCTTGTGGGGCGGTGGGTTTTGCGGGTGATGCTGTTTTTGCATTCGCGCCCACTGAACGCAATACGGGGTGATCTTTTTGGTCATCCCATTGCCACACCGAATGAAAATCCCAGCCTAGGGTATGTTCAAAATATCGCTGATTAAATAATGCTGGTGAAATGCTTTTGCCGTCTGGTACGCTGTTATATTGTCCATTGCTATCAATGGAAATGTTATTTTCCAGCGTTGAGTTGATTGGAATGGCGCGAGTGATGCGCCCACCCCAGCGTGTGGTTGTAAATTCAACTCTGCCGATAGCGCACTGGCGAATGGCACTGGCATCAGAAATATCCGTAATCCCCGAAAAATAAAGATTACTGGAACCTGGATTGATTTTCCCTGTTACCAAACACTGCTCAACGGTGCTATTTTTCAGTGTATTGGCAACACCGCCTTGGTATTGAGGAGATTGAGATATGTTCATTGTCACTAAGCAATCGGTAATCGTGCTATTAGTTGCCGTTCTAAGAATCAAAAAACCACCCGATTGGCAAGCTGTTATAGTGCAATTCGTTGCAGTGCCTTCAATCAAAGAGCCACCCGATTGGCAAGCAATAATAGTTGATTCCGTTGCATTTACAATTAAAACCCAATTAGTCTCACACGCCTCAATATGGCTACTCTCCACGTTTCTAGCAAAATGCAAATTGTTTAGTTCAAGGTTTCTAACACTGGATTGTGCTTGAACGCTTTGAAAAAGTATATTATTGCCTTTGTTACTCTGAACACAATACCCACCCCCATCATAATGCCCTCGCAGGTTGATGTCTTGCCAAGTAGTGATAGCTGTGCAGTCAATATCGGCGGTTTGTAAAAAGGTATAGCTTTTTTGCCCAATACCATCCAAGCCCATTAAATCCTGCACGTTTTCAATCAAAATCGGGTCTTCTGCTGTGCCTAGCCCTTTATAACCTCTTTCTTTGGCATTCAACTGCCCTGTTTTTTTGGTTTCGCGGCGGCTAAGAGCCGCTCCTACATCAGTAGGAGCGAGCCTTGCTCGCGAATGAAGGACTTGACGGCTATAACGCTGCAAAGTTTTTAAAATCAACTCACGCACTTTCAGCGCGTTTTCCTGATGATTCCACAAGCAATCTTTCAGCAATAACACATCCGATAAATCCAGTTCATTGCGCCCATTGGTCACGGCAGACACGCGCAACAAATGCAGCACTTTTTTTAAACGGCGGTCAGATAAATACTCGTGGCGGTCTTCTTTGAAAGTGTCTTTATGGGCAATCCATATCGTTTGAATCGCCTCGGCAATCTCTGGCGGAATGGTCACGCCCTGCACTGCGTTTTTAATACGGGCTAAGTCATCGGCAGTGATGGGCGTTTGTACGTTTGGCTCTTCGGTGTGTTCAAATAAACGCAACAGATTTTCTTCACGAACATAATCGACAAAACTGCGCACTAAAAAGCGGTCATACAGGGCATTGAGTTCTTCCTGATCGGTGGGCAGTTCATTGGACGCGGCAATCAGGGCTTGTAATGGCACTTTTTGCGCGGTTGCCCCGTTGTGATACAGACGCTCGTTTAAAATAGTCAGCAAAGCGTTCAGAATAGACGAACTGGCTTTGAATATTTCATCCAGAAACGCGATTTTTACGCTGGGCAAATAGCCTGTGGTGTTGCGTTTGAAATTGTCTTTTTTCAGTTCGCTAATGGATAAGGGACCAAAAATTTCTTCAGGCGTGGAAAATTTGGTCAGCAGGTATTCAAAATAATCGGTGTCTTTGTCATTGCTGTGTGTCAAACCGTCAGCAATCCGCCGTGCAATCATGCTTTTACCTGTACCAGGTGGGCCAATCAATACCAGATTTTCCCCTGCTAATACTGTCAACAATGCGGTTTTGAGGGTTTGTTCACGCTCAACCAGTCCGTTGTTTAGTTCGTTTAGTAACGCTAGTATTTTTTGCTTCATAATGTCCCTTGCTTAGTTTTTGATGTGACTGATTGTAAAGCGTTACTGAATCCAGCGTTAGAGCCAACGCACAATAAAATGATACCGTTCGTGGTGAGCAAAGTAAGCCTCGCTTTGCGACCAAGAAACAGCCGCTGTTTGACGTAATTTTTGCATTTTTAAATTATCATAACCTATTGATTTTTAAATACAAAAATCTTTTTCTTGAGAGCTTGTCGAACCATGAACGGCTTAACCCTCCACCTTTCGACAAACTCAGGGAGAACGGTTAAGCCTAGCCAGTCGTCAATAACGAGTCGTCATCATGAAGGTCTTGGTCAGACAATTCGGATTTTGGCAGCGGTATCTCTGGATGCCGCTTGCGTTTCGTCCTGCCTTCAGTGTTGATTGTCGCCACACTTGGGGCAGGTGATTTCTTGATAGCAGGTCATAGGCGAAGAGTCTCATATCGATTGCAATGTTATTTGACTAATTATAAATCGAATTAACAGGTTTCACCCACTACCGTTATGAGTTTTCTTAAGTTGATGCGTATGGAGTAGAGGAACGAAACTCAACACTATCCAGTGTGTTTGTTGGGGTTCGTGTTTCAACCAATTTACAAACCAACCATCAACTCCCGAAAATCCTCAATAGCCAGATAATCGCTAATGTTACGTTTGGCTTGTTGGGTGTCTGGCTTACTGACCGCCACTATCTGAGCAATGCCAAACGCACGGGCGGCATTTAATACTGCTAGTGAATCATCCACCAACAAGGTGGCGGCTCTATCAAAGCGGTGTTGTTGGTGTAATAACTGCCAAAATTCAGGGTGTTCTTTGGCAAAACCCAAATCATGCGAACTAATAATGTCGTCAAAAAAAGGTTGCAAACAGGTTTTTTCCATTTTTAAACTCAGACTGTCGCGGTGTGCGTTAGTGACTAACAACACTTTTTTCGGCGATTGCTGGAGTTTAGTTAAAAACTCCATCACATGAGGCAACACGGCAATTAATTCCGAAATCTCTGCTTTTAAACCGACAATATCCAACTGCAACGCCTTCGTCCAATAATCCAGACAATACCATTCCAGCTTACCTTCCATGCTTTTAAAACGCGGTTCTAGTTGCTGTTTTGCCTCTGCAATGGATAAACCTTGTTGCTGGGCAAATTTAAGCGGCACAAATTCTTTCCAAAAATGATTATCAAAATTCAAATCCAATAATGTGCCGTCCATATCCAATAAAACAGTATCACAAAATTTCCAGTCAATCATAAGTAAGTGGGTTATAGTTAGCAAAAATGTCTTATTAACATAGCACAATGTCTAACAAACCAACTATTCTCAACAAGAAAACTATTGCCACCAGCCGATTATTTCGCATTGAATCGATGGACATCCAATTTAGCAACGGTGTGCGGCGTAATTACGAACGTTTAGCACGCAGTGGGGCTGGTGGTGCGGTACTGATCGTGCCACTATTGGATGATGAAACCGTGTTGCTCATCAGGGAGTATTCCGCAGGTGTTCACCGTTACGAATTGGGTTTACCTAAAGGTAAAACCGATGCAGGTGAATCGTTTTTGGAAGCCGCTAATCGAGAATTAAAAGAAGAAGTCGGTTATGGTGCGAGACACTTACATCATTTAAGCACGTTTTCTATTGCACCGTCTTATCTCGAACATTGCACAGAAATTATTGTCGCTCAAGATTTATACCCTGAAAAATTAGTCGGTGATGAGCCAGAAGAACTGGAAGTAATTCCGTGGAAATTGAACGCAATTAACGAGCTATTAATGACAGGTGAATGCACCGAAGCGCGGTCAATTGCGGCGTTGTTTATGACGGTGGAGTATTTGAAAAACCTGTAGATAATCTAACAGAATAAGCACAATAGTAGGGGTAAAATTGACTGAGGGGTGATAAGCACAGTTTTATTATGTGCATCACCCATAACAGATAAAAGCGGTGAGTAGAATTTAATGCTAATTAAGAGCTAAACACGCAAATAGTTCCAAAAGAACAGAGCCGCAGCTAGTTTACTGAAGACATATACCATGAGACCATTAGACTTATTGCGACCTTATAAAGCAATCAGTTTATAGTAGACCCCGAAATCAGGACAATAGTTTAAGCTATAGCTTGTCATAAAAAAGGGTTTAACAATGAGCGAGATTAAACGTAAGATTTTTACCAGTGCAGAAAAGGCAAAAGTTGCCTTAACGGCGGTCAAGGGCATCAAGACGATCAATGAGAGAGCATCAAGAGCATGGTGTTCATCCAACGCAAGTAAGC
>CAIUVX010000074.1 GCA_903902705.1 uncultured Methylococcales bacterium | reverse complement strand
GGTACGTTGATGGGCTCGTTTCGGTTAATGTTGATAAAATGCTTGCTGATGGGGTTTCTCCTTTTCCGTTATGGATAATCTTACTCTATTTTATCTCAATAAATCGTGGAGCGCTGAAAGACCGACATACTCCTAGAACAAGCCATTAACTACGCGCTTTTTCATCATGTACCCTTTGTTTATGCCACCAATGGCGATCAATTTGTTGAACACAACTGTCATACTGGCATAACCAGTGATCCACAACCCATGTCAGAATTTCCCCATCATGAAGAATTACTTAACCGTTATTTAGCATTAATAGCGGAGAAAACCGCTGCGCATAATAAAGTCCTAACCATTCCCTACGCTGAACAAGAAGCCAAAACCATACGTTACTATCAAGATGCCGCAATCCGTGCAATTTTAGAAAAAATAGCATGGTGCGAGGTTGAGCAAAAACCCAAACGGGCTTTATTGTCACTGGCAACAGGCACAGGGAAAACGCGATTAGCTACCAACTTACTAAAACGTATCAATGAAGCGGGATTATTAGAAAAAGCCTTGTTTATTTGTGATAGAGACGAATTAAGAACCCAAGCGCATACCGACTTAAAACGTTTATTTTCCAGTAATGCACAAATGGTGACAGGAAAAAATGCCTGTAAAAATGCCAAAGTGTTAGTAGCGACCTATCAAACCCTAGGCGTAGAAACGGATGATAAAGCCAGTTTTTTAGTAAAAAACTATCCAGAAAATTATTTTAGTCACATCATCATTGATGAGTGTCATCGTTCAGGGTTTGGCAAATGGTCAGAAGTGTTAAAACGCAATCCTAACGCGGTACAAATTGGCTTAACCGCGACACCTAGACAACTAAAACTCACTGAAAATAACACCGAAACCACCGAAGATGAACAAATCAGCGCGGATAACTACCGCCATTTTGGTGAACCTGTTTATCAATATGACCTATTGCAAGCAGTAGAAGATGGCTATTTATCCGCCTGTGAAATAATCCAAAATCATGTTTTATTAATGGGTGAAAACGAAAACCAAGGCTTGCTTAAAAATCAACTTCGAGAGGTAGCTGTTAAAAACTATTTTTCAGGGCAAGAATTAACCCCCGCCGATTTAAAAGAAAAATATTCCGCCGTTGATTTAGATGCACGGATTATCTTGCCAGAACGCACGAACGCCCTATGCGATAGTTTATTTTCTTACCTGTTAGCCAGTGGCAAACCCGAACAAAAAACCATTATCTTCTGTGCAGGTGTCGATCATGCGCAACGAGTAGCAACACAATTAAACAACTTATACGCGGCGTGGTGTCTGGAAAATGGACAAGACCGTTTAGATAAATTCGCTTTTCCGTGTACGGGTGAAATTGGCAAAGACAACTTAACCGACTTCAAAGAAGCCAAACGTTCCCATTTTATCGCCACCACCGCTGATTTATTGCAAGCGGGTGTTGATGTGCCTTGGGTGCGTAACATCGTATTTTTCACCCACATAAAATCCGCAATCCGTTTTTATCAAATGGTTGGACGTGGCACACGCTTACACGCACAAACTGAAAAAATCAGTTTTAAACTGTACGACTACACCAACGCCACGCGGTTATTTGGTGAAGATTTTTTATCTAAAGCCAATAAGTCTAAAGAAAACCCAAAACCACCTCCACCACCTCCACCGCCAGAATCACCGCTTGAAGTGACTAAATTGTTTGTGACCATTGAAGCCAACGAAACCGCATTTATTATCGTCAAAGATGGCAAGCATACGCGGGTCAGTCTTACCGACTATCGAGAACACGTTAAAAGCTTGATTTTAGAACGATTGCCCACTGTCGATGATTTTATGCAAGAATGGCTTGAGGATTCAGCGCAATTATTAGCCCTGCCCGATGTGCAGACCGTCATAAAACACAAAGCCGAGGGCTATGATAGTTTTGATGTGCTTGCTGATTTAGTTTATGAAGTAACACCAAAAACTCAACAACAACGCTTTGCTGATTTTCTAAACAATAATGATGGCTGGTTAGTGGCAATGCCCGAACAATCCGCTAACACCTTACGCGCTTTGGGTGAAGAGTTTGAAAAGGGCGGCACAGAAGGCTTAAATAATGGCGAATTGTTTAATGTGCAGCGTATTAAATCTGCCAGTGGTGGCAGTCCGTTTAAAGCCTTGGGTTTAATTGGCAACCCTAAAGACGTGGTGAAAGACTTTAAGGCGCGAATTTTTCACCTATAAACCGAGAACAACAAGGGAGAACAATCAATGCAAGTTATTCCACAAACCCAATTAATTATCAACTACCCAAAACAATTGCCTGATAGTTTGCAGCAATCCAATGAACAGTTTGAACATGAAGCAAAAATGGCATTGGCGGTTAAATTATTTGACACAAAAAAAGTATCCAGTGGTATAGCGGCGCACACGTCAGGTATTGATAGAGTTACCTTTTTATTAGAATTGCATCGTTATCAAGTGGCTATTCATGATTTAAGCGAAGATGAATTAACGAAGGATTTAGAAAATGCCTGAATTAAACGAGTTACCGCAGGGCTGGAAGTGGGTTAGGTTGGGGGATGTTGCTAAACAAGATAGATTAATTGTCGAACCCTATTCAGAATTATCTAATAATCTGCCTTATCTTGGGCTTGAACATATTGAAAGTAATAGCGGTAAAATTTTAAAATATATTCAGGAAAAAATTGAAGACGAAGGCAAAAGCACGACCTTTTATTTTAATGAAAATCATATCTTATATGGCAAATTAAGACCTTATTTAAATAAAGTTGCTTTACCTAATTTTGAAGGGCGATGCACAACGGAATTAATGCCTTTTTTACCCAAAGATAATATAAACCGTGAATTTATTGCATGGATTTTAAAGCGTGATGAAACAATTAGTTTTGTTATGCAGGAGGCAACAGGTTCAAGGATGCCTAGAGCCGATATTGATAAATTATTAAATTTAATAATTCCACTCCCGCCCTTTCCAGAACAACAACGCCTAGCGACACTTTTAACCGCTAACACTCTCCTGATTGAGCAAGCCAAAGAAAAAATAACCGCGCAATTACAAGCCGCGCAGGAACTCACCGCCGCTTATTTACGCGAAGTGTTTGAAAGCGAAGAGGCGAAAGGCTGGGAATGGGTTAAATTTGAAGACATTGCCGATTTTAAAAATGGTATCAATTTTAACGCTTCTCAAAAAGGTAGCGGCTTATTAACAATTGATGTTTTGAATATGT
>CAIUVX010000073.1 GCA_903902705.1 uncultured Methylococcales bacterium | reverse complement strand
GCTTACTTGCGTTGGATGAACACCATGCTCTTGATGCTCTCTCATTGATCGTCTTGATGCCCTTGACCGCCGTTAAGGCAACTTTTGCCTTTTCTGCACTGGTAAAAATCTTACGTTTACTTTCGCTTATTATTAAACCCTTTTTCATCACAGGGTATAGCTTAAACTATTATCCTGAATTTGGGATTCACTATAGGGCTTGATATTCATGCCTAATTACAGATTTAATCCACTACCAATTTTTGGTGTTTTTCCTAAAACAAATGCTTAACTGCCTCGCGTTCTTCTTTTAACTCAGTTTCGGTTTCGCGCATTTTTTTCTTACTAAAATCATTAATTGGTAGGTCTTTAACAATGCTAACTTTGCCATTAATCACCGTGACTGGAAATGAATAAATCAAACCTTTGTCTATTCCATAACTGCCATCAGACAATATACCCATACTGACCCAATCGCCTTCTTCTGTACCAAATGTCCAAGTGCGCATTTGATCTATCGCCGCATTTGCTGCGGAGGCTGCGCTGGATTGTCCTCTAGCTGCAATAACTGCTGAACCGCGTTGTTGAACGCTAGGAATAAAATCATTCACAAACCAATTCTTATCAACTAAAGACAGTGCTTCTTGCCCTTTGACTATCGCGTGATGCAAGTCAGGATATTGAGTTGATGAATGATTGCCCCAGATAGTCATGTTTTTTATATCAGTCACTAACACGCCACATTTTTCTGCTAATTGGCTGATAGCGCGATTATGATCTAAACGGGTCATACAGGAAAAATTGGCTGGACTTAAATCAGGCGCATTTTTTAACGCGATTAAGGCATTGGTATTAGCAGGATTACCTGTCACCAATACTTTAACATCACGACTAGCAACTTCATTTAACGCTTGACCTTGTGCGGAGAAAATCGCTGCATTGGCTTCTAATAAATCTTTGCGTTCCATGCCTGCACCTCTTGGACGCGCACCGACCAAAAACGCATAATCGACATTCTTAAAAGCAATTTTAGGATCATCGGTCATTTCAATACGTCGTAACAATGGGCTGGCACAATCATTTAACTCCATGACTACGCCTTCCAAGGCTTTTAAAGCGGGAGTAATTTCTAATAAATGCAAGACAATAGGTTGTTCTGCGCCTAATAAAGAACCAGAGGCTAAACGAAATAGTAAAGAATAACTAATTTGTCCTGCCGCGCCTGTCACTGCTATATGAATTGGTGTTTTCATTCAATTTCCTGTGTTGTTTATGTTGATAAAACGGATTAAGACACGGCACAGACACAATAAATAGTTCTGGATTTTTGTTGACTGCGTCATATCAGCTAATAATTAATGAATGGTCATCATAGCATACAGCTTAGCTATTTAGCCCTCAGAAATGAGCGGCGGCTTAATCGCGGCGTGGTTTTTTTTATCGGGTATAATGCGCGTGAAATAATTACTAAATTCTCAGGTCAAACATGAAGAAATTACTCTTTCAATTCGATACCGATATTTACCCCTCTGTTTTTGATACTGTTGTTGGCTACGATGGTGGTGCAGATCATGTTATTGGACACGGCGGATTAACACCTGACAATGTTGCTGCACTGGTAGAAGGGGCTATTTTTACCCGCGCCCCTAAAGATAAAAAAAACACTGCCATTTTTATCGGCGGTAGTGATATGGTGGCTGGTGAAGCCTTACTTTCTGCTGTACAGAGACAATTTTTCTACGGTTTTCAAGTCTCGGTGATGCTAGACTGCAACGGTAGTAATACCACCGCATCGGCGGCAGTCGCAAAACTTGCTGCTAGTGGTGTACTGAAAGATAGAAAAGCCGTTGTGTTAGCAGGAACTGGTCCCGTAGGGCTGCGAGCTGCGGCAATGTTGGCACGAGAAGGGGCGGAAGTTTCTCTGACTGCTAGAAAAATGGAGCGAGCTGTGCAGGCGTGTGCGCATATCAAAGCCCGTTTTGAAGTTGATGTAACACCTATCGAAGCCTTTGATAGTGACGCGAGAGCCAGTGCGATTGAGTACGCAAATATTGTTTTAGCGACAGGTGCAGCGGGTGTTGAATTACTCAGTACTGAACAATGGCAGCATAATAGCAATATCAAAATGATGGCGGATGCCAATGCTACACCGCCCTTAGGCATAGGCGGTACCGATATGATGGATAAAGGCATTGACCGTCATGGCAAAATTATTTGGGGGGCGATTGGTTTTGGCTCCTTGAAACTGGCTTTACATAGAGCCTGTATCACCCAACTATTTACCGACAACAAACAAGTGCTGGATGCAGAGAATATCTTCGCATTAGCCAAAGCAATGGCATCGGCTGCGTGACCACGCTGTTAAAACAACACGCCTTGCAAATTTTTCAAGCAGGTGTTGACGCGGCTGATCCTTATCAAGCTGTTAAACACTGTCTACATTTGGATGCGTTACCTAGCGAAAAAATTCACCTTATCGCGTTTGGTAAAGCCGCGTGTGCAATGGCACAAGCGGCTGTGGAATTGATTCCAGCGCATCGTTTAGCGGGTGTTGGTATTGCTGTCACAAATTATGAAAATGTTAGGGCTGTTGATACTGTTGAAGTCATTGGGACAGGGCATCCATTACCCGACACGCAGGGTTTTCAAGCGGCTCAAAAAATTGCTGAACGCGTGTCACAAGCCCAAACGAATGATCTCGTATTGGTATTAATCAGCGGTGGCGGTTCGGCACTAATACCTTATCCTGTGGATGGTGTGAGCTTAGAAGAAAAAATTGCCACTACTGATTTGCTACTCGCCTGTGGCGTGGACATCCAAGAAATAAACTGTGTTCGTAAACATTTATCCCAGTTAAAAGGTGGTGGCTTAGCACGATTAGCCGTTCCCGCAACCGTTCACGCGCTGATTTTATCCGATGTATTAGGCGATGATTTAAGCACTATTGCTAGCGGTACAACCGTACCCGATACTAGCACTTACAGCGAAGCGATTGCGGTATTGCAAAAAAAAGGCATTTGGACGCGTACCCCTGAATCTGTGCAACAACATTTAGAAAAAGGTAAACAAGGTCTGATTGCTGAAACGCCCAAGCCAGACGATAGTGTGTTTAATCGCACCAGCTATGTGTTATGTGCCAGCAATACTGTGAGCCTAAAAGCGGCACAAAAAACCGCTGAGCAGCTAGGTTATAACACTCAAATCTATAGCGAACAGCTATGTGGAATTGCTGGAGAAGAAGCCGAAAAACTAGCCATCTATGCCAGCACACTAACATCTCGCAACGCTGGAGCGTCATCTCCAAAACCAATAGCACTACTTGCAGGCGGCGAAACCACCGTACAACTCAAAGGCAACGGACGCGGCGGACGCAATCAAGAATTCGCCCTAGCCTTTGCCATTGCCGCCAAAAAACATCGTTTAACAGGGCAATGGACGTTGCTCAGCGGTGGTACAGATGGACGTGATGGACCTACAGATGCCGCTGGTGGCATAGTGAATGCTAACAGTTTAACTACGATGATAAACGCAGGCATTAACCCCAACGAATACTTGAACAACAACGACTCTTACGCCGCGTTACATAGCTCTAACGATTTACTCATGACAGGCGCGACAGGCACTAACGTTGCCGATTTACAAATTTTACTCATACACCCCACACCCTAGGAGACACCTAAATGTTTGAAAAAACCATGACCATCGCTGGCTTTGATGATGATTTATTTACTGCAATGGAAGAAGAACGCCAACGTCAACAAGATCACATCGAATTGATTGCCTCAGAAAACTACACCAGCCCACGCGTCATGGAAGCGCAAGGCTCACAACTCACCAATAAATACGCCGAAGGCTACCCTGGCAAACGCTATTACGGCGGCTGTGAATTCGTTGATAAAGTGGAACAACTCGCTATCGACCGCGCCAAAGAATTATTTGGTGCAGACTACGCCAACGTCCAAGCCCATTCTGGTTCACAAGCCAACATGGCAGTGTTCATGGCATTGGTTCAAGCTGGCGACACTATTCTGGGTTTGAGCTTAGCCGATGGCGGTCATTTAACCCACGGTGCAAAACCTAATTTTTCTGGCAAACTGTACAACGCGGTGCAATACGGTTTAAATCCAGTCACGGGCGAAATTGATTATGAGCAAGTCGAAGCTCTCGCACTGGAACACAAACCAAAATTAATCATTGCAGGTTTCTCCGCGTATTCACGCGTTTGGGATTGGCAACGTTTTCGTGACATCGCCGACAAAGTCGGTGCGTATTTTGTTGTTGATATGGCACACGTTGCGGGTTTAGTCGCCGCTGGTGAATATCCAAACCCAGTACCATTTGCTGATGTCGTCACCAGCACCACCCATAAATCATTGCGTGGACCACGCGGCGGTTTGATTGTCTGCAAAAGCAATCCTGAGATTGAGAAAAAAATTAATTCCGTGATTTTCCCAGGGATTCAAGGTGGTCCGTCTATGCACATTATCGCGGCAAAAGCGGTTGCGTTCAAAGAAGCCATGCAGCCTGAGTTTAAAACCTATCAACAACAAGTGAAGAAAAATGCCAAAGCAATGGCGAAAGTGTTTATCGACCGTGGTTTTGATGTGGTTTCAGGCGGCACGGATAATCATTTAATGCTGGTGTCACTTATTCCAAAAGGTATCACAGGCAAAGCGGCAGACGCGGCACTCAACAAAGCCCACATCACCGTCAACAAAAACGCCGTTCCCAACGACCCAGAATCACCCTTCGTCACCAGCGGTATTCGTGTTGGCACACCCGCGCCAACAACACGCGGCTTTAAAGAAGCCGAAGTCACGGAAATCGCGGGCTTGATGTGTGATGTCATGGAAAACATGGAAGATGAAAGCGTGTTAGCGGCAGTACGCGAAAAAGTCAAAGAGCTTTGTGCGCTATTTCCTGTTTATAGTTAAAACGTTGTTGTAGTATGTTGCGCAGGCTGTGTTGGTTGTGATGATGTAATGAGAATCCCAGCACACTATCGACAAAATGTTGGGATTCTACTTTATCGCAGTCTACGCACTATTAACAGGATTAGTAATCCTTAATGCAACACGGGTAATAATAATGAAAACTCAAAATATAATTAAGTCCTTGCTACTCGCTATGGTCTTTTTTCTGCCAGCAATAACCATTGCAGCAACAGCACCTACTGTGACGATTGCAGTTGCGTCAAAAACCATCGCTTATGGTTCAACAGGTACGGTTATCTGGTCATCAACCAATGCAAGCTCTTGTACAGCGTCAGGTGGATGGTCTGGCACAAAGGCGACATCGGGAAGATTTGTAACCCCCGCCCTTACTCAAGCGGTGGCTTACACAATAAGCTGTAAGGGTAAAGGGGGTACAAGACAAGCATCCGTAACTCAGTTAGTTCAGACACCTACGGCACAACCACCTGTTTTAACATTAACAGCCACACCTACATCCGTAGCGTATCAAGGTTCATCGGTTTTGGCGTGGACATCGACTAATACAACATCCTGTACTGCATCGAATGCTTGGTCTGGAACTCAATTGACTTCGGGTCAAGTGACTTTATCTGGGTTGTTAAACACAGCAACCTATACCTTGGTTTGTAATGGAAGTGGTGGTTCGTCAACAAAATCGGTGACTGTCAATGTTGCACCTAATGTTACACCTCCAGCAGCACCGACTGTCTCATTAACTGCCAGTCCAGCTTCGATAGCCAGCGGCGCAAGTTCGGTGTTAAATTGGTCATCAACAAATACGACTTCCTGCACAGCATCGGGTGGTTGGACGGGAACTCAGGCACTCTCTGGCTCTTTTGCCACACCTGCTTTGACAGCAACAACAAGCTATACGCTGACCTGTACTGGCGCGTCTGGAACGGCAAACCAATCGGCAACTATCACAGTTACTTCTGCCGCTGCGGCTAATGCAGGTTCTAAGATGGGTATCAATATCAGTTGGGTAAATGACTGGGGTGATAGGGATTTAACCTTTATTGATGTTATGAAGCAAGCGCGTGGTTTTGCTACAACCTCTGCACCTTGGGATCCAACTAACAACCCTGTTCCTCTGGATGCTAATGGCTGGCCAACAACGGATTTTGGTGTTTATTTTATAACCAATACCGCAGACCCGTTAAATCGCCCTCTGACCACCACGTTTCCTAGTATGTTTGGCATTTATAAACTCAGTTTTACAGGTCAGGCGACCGTGAATGGTTTCAGTTGCTGCCAAGTTCAAAATGCGCTATACAATCCAACAACCAATACAACGACAGCCGATGTTGTTGTCCAGCCAACAAATGATACACTCGCGCTTACGTTTACAAATACAAAAAATGGCGTTAAAAACCTCCAGTTGTTACGCCCTGGTTACCCTATTGGCACAACACAGGTCTTTACGTCAGAATTTTTAAAGGCACTTGCACCCTTTGGTACTATACGGGTTATGGAAACCTTAGAAACAAATGGTAAGTTAGAATCCAAGTGGGCTAATCGAAAGCTTCCAACCGATCCTACACAACAAGACCCACGCGGTATTGCTTGGGAATACGTCATTCAGCTTGCCAATGCGACTGGTAAAGACATCTGGATTAATATTCCTGATAAAGTCGATTTGAATGATCTAACCGCTAATAATTATGTCACACAGTTAGCGACCTTGATTAAAAGCACCCTCAAACCTAACATTCATGTTTATGTTGAGTACAGTAATGAGCTTTGGAATTCTGCATTTGGGTTTTCTCAAACAGCTGACAACACCGCTGCTGCGGTGGCTGATGTCAATTCAGGGGCTGATAAGACCCTTAATTACGATAATATAAATAATCAGTGGTATTGGGGATACCGAAGAGCTGCACACCAGACTTTAAAAGTGAGCCAATTATTCGCTGGTGTATTTGGTCCTGCGGCAATCAACACTATCATTAGACCTGTCTATATGTCGCAATATGATCAACCTTACTTAGCTGAGGATGGGTTGACATACCTTAATGCCAATTTTGGCGCACCCAATCAATATCTGTATGCGATAGGAGGCGCACCTTATTTTTCAACGCCATCTAGCTATACCGATATTAATAGCCTGTTTACTTCGCTTCAGGTGGGTTTAAACTCGACTATGCCAGGATTTTCATCATTGCCTGCGTATAATGGCGGCGTTGTCTATACGGGTATTCAGTTCAAGAGCCTTGCTAATTATTATGGGCTAAAAAGCTTTGCCTATGAAGGTGGACCTGATCTGAGTGTTAACTCTAATGCGGCATTAGCCAAAAGTGCTGAAAGTGATGTGCGTATAAACCAAATGGTTCAAGCACAATTAGCCAACTTTTTAGGCTGCGGTAATGATCTTTTTGTCTATTACAAATTGGCAGGTTCTGCTAGCGAGGTGTTTGGTGCTTATGAAGATGTCACCGTACCTACTCAAAAAAGCAAAGCACTTAACACAGTAGCTGCAACACCATTATCAAGTTATACCGCTTGTACTTCGGCAATGAACAATCAGTTATATATTCAATAAATAGGCTGGTGGCAAAAATACCAATGATTCTATCTAATATCTGAGGTAGAGCTGAGGAATAATAGAATGATGCCGTTCGTGGTGAGCTTGTCGAACCAATTCGACAAGCTCGGTGCGAACGGTTTTGTAATCATTTGATCGACGGTTAGCTATAGCACCCTAACAATTATTTACTAAAGGAAGGGCTATGCCAATTATCTCGTTAGGTATTTTTCTCTTTATCGCCTTTTTTTTCATGGCAATGGTGCAAATTCATCTCTTTGAAATCGCTTTTTCAAAACTTGGTTTAACGCCTGAAACCACCTTGCTATTATTGATTAGTACACTAATTGGTAGCGGAATTAATCTGCGGCTTTTTGCAACCCAACAGATTAGGGTGAAATGTTGGGTTGCCAAAAAGCGGCAACCCAACCTACATTGCTTGGGAGCGAGATATAGTTTCCATAAATATCAATTCCATAACATTATACGCATTAGTATCTTTTCCAACTTTATCTGGATGACCTCCGTGATTTCTTATAACATCACATAGTTTTTCTATATCAATTATATTTTTTTCAAAAAAAACTTCTGGGGAAACTTGCCAAACTAATTTTTTCTCATCTTTTTCATATTTCATTAATTTATGAAGAGAAACGAGAATTGGAAAAATAAATCCATCTGGAACTTGATATTGCATTTCCTTTCCATAAAATTTTGTTTTACATTTTATTCTATTATCTGAACGTTTGCAGTAATTACCAAGCCTACCTACTTTATTAAATAACTCAGGAAAATCCTCTTGAATAGTATCAAATAAAATTGGGATAATACCCATCATTTCCATTGCACTTTTAAATTCGTCGCTCATTTCTTCTTTATTATCTAAAAAAGATTTAACTATCGCATTAAAAATAATAATACATTTAGCTTTACTATTGTAAATCATGGGAGGGCTTATTTTTTTGACACTAGAAAACAAACTATCCTTTTCTTCTTTTAAAGCTTCTTGTAGAGCGTATAAAGGAATTAAGGAAAGAGCGATAATTGCATCAGGTTTCAGCGATTTATTCGCTTCATTTTCTTTCCATTGTATCTTGTCGTTTATTTCGCTATTCAAACATTCTTTTAAATAGTCATAATGCCCGTTGTAGTCAGCTTTTGTTGATTCTTTTAATTGAGTATTATTATTTCTAGCTGAAGATATTTCAGAAACATAAGAGAAGAATTTTTTTTCGTCTGTTTCTTCTTTTGGATAAATAATTTCTATCGGGATTAAAAAAGAAAATATATCAAGTCTGTCTGGAGTAATAGTTTCTCTTTTTTCTTTCCAAAGCAGAATTAAATCATTCCAATTTTTTACTTTTTTAGCACGTTTTCCATCATCATCGGCGCAAATGACATCGTTAATCCATCGGCAATCACCGACCCCAACAGCCCAATCGCAGGAATGCCTGTATTGGAATGTTGGAAAGGTGAAACCACCATCGTGCTAAAACGCAGTATGGCTTCAGGTTATGCAGGTGTAGGTAATCCCTTGTTTGTCATGGAAAACACGCGGATGTTATTTGGCGATGCGAATACGACGATGCAGGCGGTGTTGAAGGCGTTGCGGGGGTAGTTTTTCGTCCACGAAAAACACGAAAGGCACGAAAAACGTAAGATGGGCTGACGTAAGGAAGTCCATCTGTCGCGATTGATGGGCTTTGTACCTCAGCCTATCCTATGCACTAACAGTATTGCGGTTTGTTTAGTACCATAGGATGTGCCGACGATAGGAGGCACATCATTCGCGTGGATTTTCTCGAACGATGCGCTTCGTGCCTCAGCACATCCTATGATTAGCGCACCTTATCGCGTTTCGTAAGATGAGGGTGTGTGTTGGGTAGCTAGTAGATAATCTGAATATGATTATTTAGCATCTCTAACACATTTAGCTATGGCAGTATTATCCACTAATGCAAGACAACCTCTTAAATCCTTTCCAGAAGTATGGGTTTGCGGTTGTTGGTAGGTTTGTTCATAGCTTGGCATGGTATCTTCTACCACTGGCTGAACTATTGGCTGTTGTACTGCTTGTGGTTTTGCTACTGGCGTATTTTGGTAAGAAGGAACGGGGGCTTGATTCATTACAGGTGTGTTTGCATTGAAAGACATTGGTTTTGCCCCCGAAGTCCACAAGTGTTCACCATCAGAATCCAAAATATCATAGCTAATCACGCGGTCATTAGCATTATAGCCAACTGTTGCCCGACACTGTTTTCCATCGAAAGCATTTAATTCTATGGGCCAGAATATTAATTCACTAAGACCAGCAGTAAATAAATCGCCAGCCAAATATAAAATAATTCTGGCTTTTGATGCTCCATGAATACCATCCAAAAACTCAAATGTATCAGTTTTTTGATTTTCTTTATTATCAGTCAATTTAGGAAGACCAAGAATTGAAATTGTTTCAGCTCTACTTACATCCACATGAACTTTTTTATAGTCTATTGACGGAGGTGCATTTGACGCTTCATAAATTGAACATCCACAAAGTAATACTCCACATCCAACAACCGTAATAACTCTCTTAATAAATAATTTATTGATACATTGAGCGAAGAAAATCATATTTTTCGATTGATACGCTTCTGTAATGCTGGGTGTTTCCATATTTAGCAATTCCTCATTAAGAGCTTGTTAATAAAATTTTACGCAGTGAGTAGCTAGTACCTCACATAGAGCCTTGCCGAATGCGTGAATAACAACGTGATTTACAAATACCCCCGCACATTCAACATAAATCGCTTGTGTTAAAAAACCCTAACACTGTTAAAATGCACATAGACGTTATTAGCCTATGCTTGTGTGGTCTGAAAGTTCTTCAGACGCACGAATAGTAGGCTTTTTCTGGTATGAATAACAGCAACCCACAGTAGCTAATACAACCGTTTATAGGATAGGTCTAATGGATGTTCACGATAAAATTAAGGTGATGCGTTTGTTTAAGGAGTTGACTCAGGAAGAGATGGCTGAAAAATTGGGTTATGCGTCTATTCAAGGCTACGCAAAACTGGAACGAGGTGAAACTGATCCATCTCTCGGTAAGCTAGAAGAGATAGCGCGAGTGCTGGGGATTAGTTTGCAAGATTTATTGGGTTTGAATGAAAGTAATGTGGTCAATATTGCTGGAAATTGCCAGTATATTCGACATAATTATTCTCCAAATGTCACTTTGACGTTGCTCACCGAAACGCAATGCGCTCACGAATTAGACCAAACGCGCTTGTTGTTGCAAGAACGGGATAAGGAATTTGAACATCTCAATACTGAAAATGGTTTGCTGAGGGAAGTGATTGAATTGATGAAGGCACAACAAAAATAGTAAGAAGACGGGTGAAATAACGTTGTTTCACTGTCTCGCATGAACTCAAACCTCCGAAGTTTTTAAACTTCGGAGGTTTATTTTTTATACACCTTATAGCATTTATGAACAGCATCGAAGAAATTATAGAAGATTTACGTTTAGGCAAAATGGTCATTATTATGGATGATGAAGACCGCGAAAATGAAGGCGATTTAGTGATGGCGGCGGCATTTACCCGTCCAGAAGATGTTAATTTTATGGCGCGTTATGGTCGTGGGTTGATTTGTTTAACGCTAACTCATGAGCGGTGTCAGCAATTGCGCTTGCCGTTGATGATTAATGAAAATAAAAGTTCGCACTCCACTAATTTCACTGTCTCTATTGAAGCGGCAACAGGGGTAACAACAGGTATTTCAGCAGCAGACCGTGCTAAAACCATTTTAGCTGCGGTTGCTTCCAATGCTAAAGCCGATGATTTAGTGCAGCCTGGGCATATTTTTCCACTGATGGCACAAGCAGGTGGGGTATTAAATCGCGCAGGGCATACTGAAGCTGGCTGTGATTTAGCGCGTTTAGCAGGTGTTGAACCTGCGGCTGTGATTGTGGAGATTCTCAATGAAGATGGCACGATGGCAAGACGACCTGATTTAGAAATTTTTGCGCAACAACACAATCTTAAAATTGGCACCATTGCTGATTTAATTCATTACCGTATTCAACACGAAAACACTTTAGAACGTATTAGCGAATGCGCTTATCCCACTGAATTTGGTGAGTTTCGATTGTATGCCTATCAAGACGCTAATGACAACAACCTACACATCGCCTTAGTGATGGGGCAAGTGTCAGGCGATGAACCCGTGTTAGTACGCGTTCATGCTCGCAATTTAATGGATGACGTGTTTGCCTCCAAGCGCACCGATTGTAGTATGCCAATTCGTCTTGCACTGCAAAAAATAGCCGAAGAAGGGCGTGGTGTTTTAGTGGTGATCCGTCAAAATGAAAACAATAAAGCCTTGGCTGAACTCATTCATCATTATCAATTAGAAGACAACGGCTGCGTGGCAACGCAAACGGTTGATGTTGATTGGCGTATTACTGGTACAGGTTCGAGAATACTTGCAGATTTAGGTGTGCATAAATTGAAAGTGCTAGGAGCGCAAAAAAAGTATATCGGGTTGTCGGGGTTTGAGTTGGAAGTCGCTGAGCATTTGGGTTCATGACTATCACTTATTGTTGAAAACAGTTTTTAGGCAGGTAACGCTGTTAATGAAATGATGGGCGGATGCTTTCAGGAATCAAAAAACGTTTTTTGACTCCTTTTTTGTGATCGCTATCCGTTATTTTGTTCGTGTAGCTGTGTTCTTTCTGTAGGGGTTTAATCACCTAAACCCCTACCAGCCCTGAATTGTTTAATTAGGAATTTTTTTGTTGATGATTTCTTTGCCGTCAATAACCAGTTCAGAAATACCACCTAATTGACCATTCAATGTGCATGAAGCGGTTTTAAAACCGCCTTTTTTGGCATTTTCACCTTCCCATATCAGCGTGACATAAGTTTCTTTATCGGTTTTAGTGTCGGTTACAAAATAAACCTGTTCACCCGTTTTTTCAGTGACCATTTTAGTACATTTATCGGTTGCCATTTGTTGCATCGCTACATAATTTCTCATGGTAGCGGCTTCTGCATTGTCTCCTTTCCCCTTGCCTGCATCGTCTTTACTCGTCCAAACCAGAGCAAATCCGATGATAAATATGCCAAAAACAGCATACATTAATTTTTGTGCTTCTGAGGTTTTTTCTGGTTGTTCTTCTGACATTTTTATCTCCTGAGTGATTATTCAGTCGTGTTATCGACTGTTTAATTCTATGTGAATTAACGCTATTCAGCAATGAATCTTAAAATTCAATGCCTTGTTCTGCCTTAATACCTTGTTCGTAAGCGTGTTTAATTTGAGTCATGTCGGTCACAGTGTCGGCAATAGCGATGACTTCAGGGGCAGCATTGCGTCCGGTTAAAATCAAATGCTGCCATGCGGGCTTATGATTGGTAATGAAATCGGTGATTTCTTGCCCTGAAATCCAGTTATAACCACAGCAATAATTTATCTCGTCCAGCAACACCACATCAAATTCCTCCGACAGCATTTTTTGTTTACTCAGCTCCCAAATTTCTCGACTGGTTTTAATGTCTTGCTCAGGATTTTTAGTGTCCCAAGTAAAGCCGTCCCCTAAAGCGTGCCATTCGATATTATCAAAACGTTCGGCAGCTTTTTGTTCGCCTGTTTGCCATTGCCCTTTAATGTATTGAATCACGCATATTTTCAAGCCCCAACCAGCAGCACGAAATACCATGCCGAACGCACTGGATGATTTGCCTTTGCCTGTACCTGTATTTACCACCACCAAGCCGCGTCGTCTATCTCTGGATTTCATTGTTTATGCCTTTCGTTATATGATTAAGCTAATTTCTGGATAGACCTGTCAGGTTTTTAAAATCTGACAGGTCTGACTATTTTTATCATCCATTGTAACCTTAAAAAAATTCTTATGACTGAAGCCACACGTTTATTTGACCAAGCTAAAACCGTTATTGCAGGCGGGGTAAATTCCCCAGTCCGTGCCTTTAATGGCGTAGGCGGCACACCCGTATTCATCGACCACGCACTTGGCGCGACCATTGTCGATAGTTTCGGCAAACAATACATTGATTATGTCGGATCATGGGGACCGATGATATTAGGTCATGCCCATCCTGCCGTGATTGCCGCTGTTAAAACCGCAGCTGAAAAAGGCTTAAGTTTTGGCGCACCCACTGAAATTGAAACCGCAATGGCGGCGCGTGTTTGTGAACTCATGCCCTCAATTGAATTGGTACGCATGGTTAGTTCAGGCACAGAAGCCACCATGAGCGCGATACGTTTAGCCAGAGGTTACACACGCCGCGACAAAATTGTGAAATTTGAAGGCTGTTATCACGGGCATTCCGATTCCTTATTAGTCAAAGCAGGTTCAGGCACACTCACTTTAGGTGTACCCAGTTCTTTAGGCGTACCTGCGGCGGTTGCTGCCGATACTATCACCTTGCCTTATAATGATAGCGAAGCAGTAAAACAACTGTTCGCCAACATCGGTGAACAAATCGCCTGCATCATCGTTGAACCCGTCGCAGGTAATATGAACTGCGTGCCACCCGTCGCGGGATTTTTAGAAACGCTGCGCCAAGTTTGTGACGACTACCAAAGTGTGTTGATTTTTGATGAAGTCATGACAGGTTTTAGAGTCGGCTTACAAGGCGCACAAGGTGTGTATAATATCAAGCCCGATTTAACCACACTAGGCAAAATCATCGGTGGTGGTATGCCAGTCGGAGCATTCGGTGGGCGACGTGACATCATGGAATGCCTCGCACCCTTAGGTGGAGTGTATCAAGCGGGGACGTTATCAGGTAATCCTGTGGCAATGGCGGCAGGCTTAAAAACACTGGAACTGATTGCTCAACCTGATTTTTATACTGAGTTAAGCGCGAAAACAGCACAACTTACCGATGGTTTAACGCAACGCGCTCAGCAAGCGGGCATTGCATTCACCACTAACCGAGTCGGCGCGATGTTTGGTTTATTTTTCAGCGAAGAAAGTCAAATTTCCAGCTTTGCCCAAGTGATGCAGTGCGATCAAGCTCGTTTTAAACGCTTTTTCCATGCCATGTTAGACGCGGGTGTTTATCTTGCACCGTCCGCCTTTGAAGCGGGTTTTGTGTCTGCCGCCCACAGTGAAGCTGATTTACAGCAAACGCTGGATGCGGCTGAAACGATTTTTAAACAGTTGTAATAGTAGCTTGGATTAGGCGATAGTCGTAACCCAACATAATGCGATGAAATTGTCGGGTTACGCTACACGAATCTAATATTTGAACAGGCTATAAAGTAATCCGTATGTCAAATGTAACTAAAACTAAAGCGATAATTATAGTCGTTATAACGACAGTATCTATGCTAATTCCAACGGCGGCATATCCACTGGGAGTTGGTAATATTAAATTGCAATCAAGACTTAATGAAAATCTTAAAGCCGAAATTGAATTACTAGATTCTGCCAATGAAGACTTATCTGGTCTTCATGTGAATTTAGCACCGCTAGGAAAATTTGTTGAGGCTAAAATCCCTTGGAGTTATTTTCTCAAAAATATTAATATTAAACCCGTTAAAAAGGCTAATGGATCTATTTTAATTGAGTTAAGCTCAAGAGAGGTTTTAAAAGAAGTTTTTTTGAGTTTTATATTAGAAATAAGTTGGAGTAAAGGGCTTTCATACCGAGAATTTACTATATTACTTGATCCCCCTGATGACTATAATTTATCTGTTGTTTCTGCTGTACCTAAAACAAAGCCAGTCATAAACAATATGCTTCAATTCTCTACAACTGAGGGTAGCAAAAAGACGGCTAAAAAAGATAACGCTCAATATGGACCAATAAAACCCTCTGATTATATTAGAGGAATTGCTAAAAAAATTCGATACGATGATGTATCTATAGAACAAATGGTAATAGCACTTTTTAAAGCTAATCCTGAGGCATTTTTTACCGACAATATTAATGCGTTGGTAATAAAGAAAATGCTTAAAATTCCTGCGAAGAAAGAAGCACTGCAAATATCTCGAAAAGAAGCATTAGAGCAAGTTAACCTGCAAAATAATATGTGGAAAGAACGTTCTACTGCTAAAGCACAAGTTCCGCAAATTGCGATAGATATTGCTAAGAATAACTCACAAACCCCGTTAAACAACTCTGGAACAAAAATAACTAAATCAGTTTCTTCTATTCCTAACCATGGTAAAAAAGCTAATGAAAAACAGTTAGCAGGCACTTCTAGTGCAGAGATTTTAGCCATACTTGATAAACTGGATAAACTGGAACAGAAAATAGAGGTGATGCAAAACATCCTAGTCTCAAAAGATAGGCTAACGATATCGCCTGTCTCTGGAAATGAACCCCCTGTTAATGAAAAAACCGAACCGTCAGCTCTCAGTAGCGAAAATTTAGCATTGATTGCCAAACAGGATGCGTTAGAGAAGCAAGTGGCAATAATGCAAACAATGCTTACTTCAAAAGATGAGCTAATCGCTACGTTACAAGAAAAAAATAAAGCAATAACGGCTTTGCAAGTAGAGCCTACGCCACAATCTGTTGCAACCACAAAAGAACTTAAAAAAGATAATGCAGTAGTAACTGAAATAGTTACCACAACTACATTCAGCTCTATTATGCAGGAGTTAAAAGCAAATTCTATGCTGTTGTTGCAGATTGGAGCTGGTGGAATTTTTTTAGGTTTAATAGGTTATTTTTTACGATTTAAGAGGAAAAAGAAGCAAGAAAAAGCTGAAGCGGATGCTATAAATGAATATTTAAAACCGCTAGATATAACCAAATCTTCATTTAAAAACTTATCCGTTTCTATCAATGATTTTTTATCCAACTCTCATCTTCATGGCATTGAGGTAGAACATAGTGAAATGGACATTTGTACGGAGGCAGATGTTTATTTGAGTTATAGTAAATATGAAAATGCAGAATCTTTAATGCGTCAGGCAATTAAAGATTCTCCAGAAAATTTTGAATATAAATTAAAATTATTGGAAGTATTCCTTGCAAGTGAAAATAAAATCGCCTTTGCGTCATATAAAAGGCAGCTAGCAAGTGTTATCGAGCATAAAGACGAAGATTTTTGGGAAAGACTTGTCAAAATAGAGAATGAATACAAAAAGCGCGAATCAATGAAACCTCAAGCTGATGAGAACTCAGGTGAAAATACGGACGTTCATAAGACTGCCAATGAACTACTGGCTGATAATATCAAAAAAACGGCAGAAAGCCGTCGGCTAATGCGGCACTATCGAGTAAATGAACTACTGTCTGATGATAATACTGAAGTAAATCCAAGTGCAGTGGTAAGTATTAAGCCAATTGATAATAGTCAAACAACGGTGGATGATGAAATTATTGTTGATATGTATGATTTCGATAATACTGAAGTAAATCCAAGTGCAGTGGTAAGTATTAAGCCAATTGATAATAGTCAAACAACAGAGGAGGATGAAATTACTTTTGATATATATGATTTTTATGATATTGAAGTAAAGCCAAGTGCAGTGGCAAGTATTAAGCCAATTGATAATAGTCAAACAACAGAGGAGGATGAAATTACTTTTGATATGTATGATTTTTATGATACTGAAGTAAAGCCAAGTGCAGAGGCAAGTATGAAGCCAATTGATAATAGTCAAACAACAGAGGATGATGAAATTACTTTTGATATATATGATTTTTATGATATTGAAGTAAAGCCAAGTGCGGAGGCAAGTGTGGAGTCAATTGATAATAGTCAAACAACGGTGGATGATGAAATTACTTTTGATATGTATGATTTTGATGATGAACTACTATCTGATTTTGATGATACTGAAGTAAAGCCAATTGCAGATAATAATATACAAGATCATAGATAGCGTGAGCATGAGATCACACGATTACCCACAACTCTCCATTTTTCAATACTGTAACTAATAAACCAATGATGATACAAGGTTGGGTTGGCTTATCACCAACCCAACATACGTTTACAGCTTACTTTCCAGCCGCAGTCGCCTCAGGCACTTCACACAACTGACCTGATTTAACATCATAAATATAACCATAAACAGGAATGTCTGAAGGTACTAACGGATGCGCCTTGATGCGCTTTACGTCTTCCAACACACTTTCTGCCTGATCTTTGATAGTCAGCCAATTAATATACTTACCATCGGTTGAGCCACCACCTTCACAGCAATCATGCCAACCCTCTGAATCAACTGAAGCGGTTTTTAAACTGCTTGCCAATAAGTCCGACATAATTTCATTGTTAAAGGTTTCCATGCCGCAATCGGTATGATGAATCACAAACCATTCACGCGTACCTAATAACTTATACGAAATCACCAGTGAACGGATTGCATCATCACTGGCACGTCCACCTGCATTACGAATAACGTGCGCATCACCTTCTGATAAACCTGCATATTTTGCTGGGTCTAGCCGTGCATCCATGCAGGTTAAAATAGCAAACTGCCGCGCAGGTGGCATGGCTAAATCACCTTTATCAAACCCTGCCACATAATCACGATTAGCACTTAATACTTCGTTCAATATTTTTGTCATTGCTCACTCCTCAGTGTTTTTATAATTGACCGTACTCGTTCTTATACCAATCAAGACAGTCAGTTTATAGTATCACGGTTGCAAGTTTGAGTTAAGTATTTGCATATCGTTTTATTAGCACACTATGCTTTAATCATCTCAGGTAAAATGCCTATTTTTTGCTTTGGACTAACTTATGCGTATTCACTTATTACCAACTCAATTGATAAACCAGATTGCAGCGGGTGAAGTGGTGGAAAGACCGTCTACCGTTGTCAAAGAGCTATTAGAAAACAGTTTTGACGCAGGTGCGACCCACATCACTGTTGAAATAGAGCAAGGTGGCACACGGCTAATAAAAATCAGGGATGATGGCTGTGGCATTGTTAAAGAAGATTTGCCGTTAGCGTTATCACGTCATGCCACTAGCAAAATCAGCGTGTTACAGGATTTAGAACAGGTTACTAGCATGGGGTTTCGTGGTGAGGCGTTACCCAGCATTAGCTCTGTTGCCAGATTGACGCTGATTTCACGCATTGCTGATACCGCGTGTGCGTGGCGCGTTAGTGCTGATGGCTCGGAGCAACACGCCGATCCAGAACCTGATCCACACCCACAAGGTACTACCGTTGAAGTACGCGATTTATTTTATAACACTCCCGCACGGCGTAAATTTTTAAAAACCGAAAAAACTGAATTTACCCATATTGAATCGTTGTTGCAAAAACTGGCGTTGAGTCGTTTTCATATTGGCTTCACCCTAACGCACAATCAAAAAGAAATACTCAAACTCAAACCTGCCAATAGTGTAGCGGAACAAGAATACCGTGTGGCGGCTATTTGTGGAACTGAGTTTATTAATAACGCGGTGTATTGTGATGTTGCTGCGTTAGGCTTGCATTTAACAGGCTGGGTAAGTTTGCCGACTTATTCCCGTAGTCAGGCAGATATGCAGTTTTTTTATGTCAATGGGCGTTTAATTCGCGATAAATTAGTGTCTCATGCCATTAAACAAGCCTATCAAGATGTGTTATTTTCAGGACGGCATTCGATTTTTGTATTGTATCTTAGCCTAGACCCTAATTTAGTCGATGTGAATGCCCACCCTGCCAAGTTAGAAGTTAGATTTAGAGAAGGGCGTTTAGTCCATGACTTTTTATTCAGTGCCTTGCATCGCTCATTGGCAAAGCTAAGACCTGAGACGAGTGCTAGTGAAAACGACAGCACAAGCCCCGCGTACTTATTACCAGAAAGCACACCACCAAGCTTTCCACATTATCCTAAAGAACAAGCGACATTACCATTTACCGTCGCAGAAACCTTACACGCTTATTCACTCTTGCACCCTATAGATGAGCAAGCAACAGAATTCCCCCCACCGACGCAAAGCATTCCACCCCTAGGTTTTGCTATCGCCCATTTGCACGATATTTATATTTTGTCGCAAACTGCCAATGGCATGGTACTGGTCGATGCTCATGCCGCCCATGAGCGCGTTATTTATGAACGCCTAAAACAGCACTATCAACAGGGTGCAATCCCCAATCAGCCTTTATTATTACCGATTAAAATCAAGGTGACTGCGGCAGAAGCCGATTTAGTTGAACAACAGCAAGAATTTTTTGTGTTACTAGGCTTTGAGCTATCGCGATCAGGGGCTGAGTCGATAGTATTACGCGCCAGCCCCGCGTTATTAGCAGGAACGGATGTAGCTGGATTGATTGCCGATGTATTAGCCGACATAAAAACTCAAGGTATGAGCAGCCGCATACAAACCCAGTCTAACGAGCTATTGGCAACAATGGCGTGTCATGGTTCAGTAAGAGCCAATCGACATTTAACTATCACAGAGATGAATGCTTTGTTGCGTGATATGGAACAAACTGAACGCAGTGGGCAGTGTAATCACGGCAGACCGACGTGGATAGAATTAACCAAACAAGAGCTGGATAAATTTTTCTTGCGTGGTCAATGAGTGCAGAATCAACAATCATGATTTTTAACCGCCTTTACTATCAATAAATTGCGTGAAAATCGCACTCATTTTAATTTTATGAATCTGTCTATTATGCAAAACCTCCCACCCGCTATTTTTTTAATGGGACCTACTGCGTCTGGTAAATCTGCGTTAGCGGTACAACTGGCACACGCACTTAACGGTGAAATTATTAGCGTCGATTCTGCGCTGGTGTTTAAAGGCATGGATATAGGTACGGCAAAACCTACGCTGGAACAAAGACAGGGTATTGTTCATCATTTAATCGATATTATTGAACCTAATGAGGTTTTTTCTACTGGGCAGTTTAGAAACCAAGCTCTCTCGCTGATGGCTGATATTAACCAACGCGGCAAACTACCGATTTTAGTCGGCGGTACAATGTTGTATTTTAATGCTTTAAGTCATGGTTTAGCTGAATTACCGCCCGCCGATGCTGTGATTCGTGCGCAACTTGACCTAGACTTAATGGAGTTGGGCAAAGAAGCATTACATCAACGCTTGGCTCTGGTTGACCCCGAAGCTGCTGCGCGTATTCATCCAAATGATCCGCAACGGGTACAGCGGGCGTTGGAAGTGTACGCGCTTAGTGGCAAGTCACTCACGTCATTTTTTACCGCTGAACCTGCGCAAGTTCTGCCTTATCGAGTCATTAAACTGATTATCGCGCCATCAGATCGTAAAATTTTGCATGGTGTAATTGCTGAGCGTTTCATGGGTATGCTACAGCAAGGTTTTATCGAGGAAGTCGAAGCTCTTTATCGACGGGGTGATTTAAGCGAAACCATGCCCGCTATCAGAGCGGTCGGTTATCGGCAAGTATGGTCTTATTTGCAAAACGACATCGACAAAGCCACGATGACAGAAACCGCAATTATTGCCACACGGCAATTGGCAAAACGGCAATTTACTTGGTTACGCAAAGAAACCGACGCACTGTATTTTGAGACAGGGCAAGTGGATTTATTAACGGAGGTGTTGGCGGCACTGGCACTCCTAGCATAATAAAATTTTAGTAAGGGACGTGATGCAAAAACTACCGACAACACTTTATCGTAACGAGCAAATCAGAGAACTGGATCGAATCGCTATTCACGAATACGGTATCGCAGGTTTTGAGTTAATGAGTCGTGCGGGTGATGCGCTGTTTCAACAGCTCACTCGATTATGCCCCGCTGTGCAATCGGTCGCGGTGTTTTGTGGGATGGGTAATAACGCGGGAGATGGCTATATTGTCGCAAACTTATTACTTAACGCTGGGCTTAGTGTCTGTGTTTACAGTGTTGCCAATACCTGCCAATTAAAGGGTGACGCGCTAACCGCTTACCAGCATTATGCTGCCGCCCACGGCAAAATTATTCACTATCAAACCAAAGTAAAGTTAACTGCCGATGTGATTGTCGATGCTTTGTTTGGTTCAGGATTAAATAAAGCTGTTACGGGGCTGTATGCCAATGCTATTGCAACCATCAATCAAAGCGGTGCGTTTGTGCTGGCAGTGGATATTCCCTCAGGTTTAAACGCGGATACAGGTAATGTAATGGGGGTTGCTGTGAAAGCAAATGCTACCGTGACTTTTATCGGCTTAAACCAAGGTTTATTCACAGGGCAAGCGGCAGATTATTGTGGCGATATTATTTATGAATCTCTTGATATTCCCGATGCAGTATTAACAATGCAAGTTCCTTCAGCGATGCGCGTTATTCACCAGCCTTTGCCAAGACGGTTACGTTATACCCATAAAGGCGTTTATGGTCATGTATTGATTATTGGCGGTGAACTTGGTTATTTAGGCGCGGCACGTTTAGCAGGTGAAGCGGCATTGCGGGTGGGTGCGGGTTTAGTGAGTGTGGCAACGCGTAGTAGTCATGCAGGTTTGATGACTATCAATCGACCAGAGCTGATGTGTCATGGCGTGGAAACTGGCGAACAATTAATGCCGCTGTTAGCCAAAGCCAGTGTGATCAGTATTGGCACAGGATTAGGACAAAGTGACTGGGCAATTGAGCTATTAATAACCGCTGTATTAGCCACGCAAAAACCGCTCATCATCGATGCTGATGCTTTAAATCTATTGGCGTGTAATCCTATCACTAATTCAAACTGGATTTTAACCCCGCATCCTGCCGAAGCCGCCCGCTTGTTACATTGCACAACGGCTGACATACAACAAGACCGTTTTGCCGCTATCTCAGCACTGCAAGCAAAATACCACGGCGTAGCTATTCTAAAAGGCAGTGGGTCATTGATTGCCAGTAATAAAACCATAGCAGTATCGAATACAGGTAACTCAGGCATGGCTTCAGGTGGAATGGGAGATGTGTTGACGGGTATATTAGCGGGTTTAGTTGCGCAAGGCTTGAGCCTTGAACAAGCGGCTCAACAAGGTGTTTTTTTGCATGGATTGGCTGCCGATAAAGCCGCACTAGCCGATGGTGAACGCGGTTTATTAGCCAGTGATTTAATGCCCTATCTTAGACGAGGAATGAATGAATAAATATTTAGCATCCACCGAAGCCACTGAACAATTTGGCGCGGCTTTATGGACAATTCTACCTGAAACAGGGGTGGTTTTTTTACAAGGTGAATTAGGCGCGGGTAAAACCACGTTAGTACGCGGATTTTTACGCGGCGCAGGTTTTACAGGTGCAGTCAAAAGCCCAACTTTTACATTAGTCGAAGAATATAACTTAGGCGAACGCAAAATTTTTCATTTTGACTTATACCGCTTAAGTGATCCTGAAGAGCTGGAATGGATAGGCATTCGTGATTATTTTTCAAAAAATTGCCTGTGTTTTATCGAATGGGCAGAGCGCGGTATAGGTTTCTTACCTACCCCAGATGCCGTTATTTCCTTGGCTGTTCAAGGCTTAGGACGCAATCTGACCTTGGAGTCCTTAGCAGAGAATTAAAAAAAGTAAATGCCAGTTGTTGAAAAACAATAACATACTGCTATAATCTAATCTAAATTATCACTTTTGTGGATTGTAGTCATGAGAAATTACTGTGAAATGCTGTGTGCTTTTGGATTGCTATCGCTGTCCGTGCCAAGTTATGCGCAACAAGTTGATATTAGTTCATTACATTACGCACAAGCAGCAAGGCAGACGCGACTTATCTTTGATGTCAGTGCCTCGCCTAAGCATCGTGTTTTTGTGCAGAACAATCCATCACAGCTAGTTATAGAGATTAAAAATGCCAACTTGGCGCAAGTTTTAAGTCAGCCTAGCGTAAATCATCCACTATTTACAAAAATACACGTTTTAGAAAAAACCAAAGATAATTTACGCATCGCTGTTGATTTAAAAAAACCAGTCACCGCAAAAAATTTCTCGCTAAGTTCTAATAATAAAACGGAACACAAACTAATCATTGATTTGATTAATAAAGACACAGTAGTAGAAACCGTTGCTAAAAAAGTGACACCAGTTGTTAGCAAAAAAGAGGAATTAGCTGCTAAACCAACACCAGAAATCGACAATAAATCCGCTGCCAGTGAAGCTAGCAACCAACAACCTGCTAAAAAAGAAGCAGTAGAGCGCAAAGTAGCACCTGTTCTGCACACAGAAGAACCGTCTACTATGTTAGCGTTGTTTAGTCACTCAGATAACAAATCAAGCAAATTACAAAAAGCCACGCAACAAGTCTCTGGTAAACATGACAAAATTGTCGTTGCTATTGATGCAGGTCATGGTGGTGATGATCCAGGTGCGCATGGAACGCAAGGTACAGAAGAAAAACAAGTTGTGTTCGCTATCGCCAGCAAACTGGCAAAGCTTATTAATGCGCAGCCCGACATGAAAGCGGTCATGATACGCAAAGGTGATTACTACGTTGGACTGAGAAAAAGAATGGATATTGCCAGAGCGGCAAAAGCAGATTTATTTATCTCCATTCATGCCGATGCGTTTCAAGATACCACCGTTAAAGGCTCATCGGTTTATGTACTGTCACGCAGTGGCGCGTCCAGTGAAGCTGCGCTTTGGTTAGCAAAAAGTGAAAATGCCTCAGACTCCATTGGTGGCGTAAGTTTGGAAGATAAAGAAGATGTGTTAGCCTCGGTATTACTGGATTTATCACAAAGTGCCACTGAAGAAGCCAGTGTCGATGTTGCCCAAAGTGTGTTAAAAAACTGCCGTGCAGTGGGTGAAATACACAAAGACGAGGTACAAAAAGCGGGCTTTATGGTACTCAAATCACCAGATATTCCTTCTATTTTGGTAGAAACCGCCTTTATCTCTAATCCAAGTGAAGAAGTAAATTTATTAAATACTGAATATCAAATCAGAATGGCGGATGCTATTTTTAATGGTGTGCGTGATTATTTCAAACTACCCGTTCCTGCTGATACTAAAGTCGCCGCGTTATAAGTAGTCGTTCAAAAGTTTTTTAACAAATGGCAAATAGACTTAACCGTTCGTCCTGAGCTTGTCGAAGGAAGGATGGTTAAGCCGTTCATGGTTCGACAAGCTCACCACGAACGCGCCTATAAAATTTGTAAGTCATCCATCTATGAACTATTTTCCCGCTCCTCCCAGTGCTGAAAATCACTACCTAGCTGAACACATTGAGTTAATTTGCCACAGTTTTCAAAACTTACTCGGTTATCCACTGCTATCAGATATTGACGATTTAGCCGAACGCTTGTATTACGCGCCGTTGGTATTGCTATCGCATAACACCGAATCTGATCCCATTTTTAATTATGCCAATGCTCAAGGTTTGCAATTATTTGAATTGAACTGGCAACAACTCATCACCCTACCTTCTCGCTCTTCCGCAGAAACCAGCAATCAAGCTGCTCGTGAAAAATTAATGGCTCACGTTACCGCCCAAGGTTTTATGACGGGTTATAGTGGTGTGCGAATTTCTAATACAGGCAAGCGTTTTGAAATGCGCAACGCCATTATTTGGAATCTCACCGATGCCAACGGTGCTTATCAAGGTCAAGCCGCGTGTTTTTCTGACTGGATATTTTTATAGAAATAAGTCATCGCTTTCTGATGAATCAGAAACTATCGCCTTATTAGATATATAATGACAGCCCAAACCCGCCAACTCAGAATAAAACGGGTAGATAAAAACACCGTAGCGTCGAATAGAATATTAAAATAATAAACGTCGCTCACCGTTTCAAACCTATAACCTCAGGAAGCTTTTCATGTCCATTAGAAAATTTAAAGATAAACAGCCAAGCATTGGTCATTCTGTTTATATTGATGACAGTGCGGTTATCATCGGTGATGTCACATTAGGGAATGACGTATCCATCTGGCCAACGACGGTATTGAGAGGCGATGTAGAAAGTATTACCATCGGTGACGGCACTAATATTCAAGACGGCTCAGTGCTACATACCACTCACGCGCACCATGATTTAGAACCTAGTTACCCCGTCACTATCGGTAAAGGAGTCACCATCGGACACAAAGCCGTTATTCATGCCTGTACTATCGGCGATTACTGCTTAATTGGCATGGGTGCAATCATTATGGATGGTGCTGTGGTAGAAGACTATGTCATCCTAGGTGCTGGTTCATTAGTGCCTCATTCCAAACGCTTAGAAACAGGGCATCTCTATGTTGGCTCACCTGCTAGACGAGTCAGACCGTTAAATGACGCAGAAAAAGAATTTTTACACTATTCTTATCAGCATTACATCGAGCTGAAAAACGAATATTTAGTGTAGACACTACAAGCCACGTTCTGAATTCAACAACGCAATCACCGATTGCGTTTCAGGACGCACTCCCCGCCAAATAAAAAACGCCTCAGCCGCCTGTTCCACCAGCATTCCTAAACCATCCAAACTTTTTATCGCATGACGCGCTCGTCCCCAATGCACAAACGCCGTCGGTTCATTGCTGTAAGCTAAATCATAACAAACGCCTTGCTCAACCAACAACCCCTCAGGCAACGCTGGCAATTGACCACTTAGACTTGCCGATGTCGCATTTAAAATTATATCAAACGGTGCGGAGTCGATTAAATCAGCAAAACCACAGCCAGAAATCGCCCCTTTATGTGAAAATTCAGCCGCTAATTCAATCGCCTTATGTACCGTGCGATTAGCAATAACCAAACACACTGGTGACTGTTCCAACAACGGCAACAAAATCCCACGACTCGCCCCACCTGCACCCAATAGCAAAATCCGCTTTCCAGCTAATGCAATCCCATGATTAACCAACAAATCCTGCACCAAACCACAACCATCAGTATTGTCACCTAACACCGAACCATCAACTTGCACCGCTAACGTATTAACGGCTTTAGCAAGCTCAGCACGTTCTGTTTTATGAGTAGCCCATGCCCACGCCAATTCTTTCAACGGCAAGGTACAATTCAAACCTTTACCACCCTGCGCAAAAAAAGCCTCAGTCGTCATAACGAATTGCTCGGCGGGTACTTCCTGTGCAGAATAGAGCAAATCCTGCCCTGTCTGCTGAGCAAATAATTGATGAATACGCGGTGATTTACTGTGTTTAATCGGCTGACCAAAAACCGCATAACGATCTAGTGATGTCATCATCATGTCCTATTGTGGGTGTGATTGATATATTTGGTAATAGGTTAATTTTGTTGTTTTTACTTTTGGGCATGACTGCCAGTTATTAATATCGCTGTAACGGGTTTTACCCTCCCGATTAGCACACCTTATCACCTTATTTTCACCAGTGATGTGGATTTAACAGTTCGGTGAAGGGAATACCACCTAGGATAAATTTTAACATCCATTCATCAGAGGGGGATGTCCATCCATGCCCTATACCAACGTGTAAACGGTAATCTCCCAATGATACGTCACTGACTAAATAGGTTGTATGGTTTTGTTGGCTACCCGAAGAAAAATGGTCAAGCGAACCAACATCGGCATAGTGTTCAAAGCCGACATGAATATTATCCAAAACTTGATGGGTGACTTTTAGAGCAGGGGCAAAAACAGGCATCTGGTTACTACCGCTCAAATCCAGTTCTAAAGTTGGGTTAAACGCGATCAGCCAATCTCCAGTGTAACGACCAATGATAGGGCGTAATTCCATGCCGACTAGCTGCTCAGAATGTCTTTTGGGTACTAATCCAATTTCAGTATTCAGACCATAAAAAAGTTTAGGATCATCAGCATTCAGCCATTTCACTCGCGCTTTGGCGTAGTCCATCGTAGTTGTAGCGGTGTTGGTATTAATGGTCATTGGTACATACAAGCCTAATTCGATATGTTTCGACCAGCCATAAGAAAACTCGCCAGTAAACGCCAGTTGTCCATCAGGGGGTAACTCACCATTATAATCGGCTTGCTTGCGACCATTAATCACATAGTTGCTGTGCATCTCCAGCGCGAACTGTTCAGGTTGATTGATGCTCATGTCATAGACCTGAATTTCGTCATACGCAGCAACTGGAAAGCTTGTCAGTCCTACAATTAGCAAAATCAGAAATGTTTTTATCGAGAAAGACTCCTGCATCCACAACAAAATACTTTTAATTATTTTTGGACAGGCTTTAGTATCAATCCACATTCGCATATTTTACACTCATTAAATTCAATGCTTCGGACAGTTTTAAAAAAGAGGATATTTTTTGTCAGATGATAATGTAGATACGCTAATCTTCAGAAGGTTTATTTTTTCTCTACGGTATTAGCGATATTTTTAATTTTCGCTTGTGCGTCGGGGGATAATGAATTGAAAAACCCCTCAGGGTCAGTTTGTGCTTTTAGCATCAGTGCTTGCATTTTTTCTGGGTCTCCGCCTGTTTGTTGTATTAGCATAGGCATAATGTCAGCGGAGATATTATATAATTCTTGCTTGTTATTGGCATTGCCACCCACAGCTTCTAAAGCTTTCTGGTCAGCGGCTTGTCCTGCGCTACTTTTCGCAGCATCACACGTTTGATTTCTAAGACAATCTTGGGTTTTCTGCAAGGCTGAAACTGTGTCATCCTCCGCATAAACGTTTTGCCAAGCTAATCCGATGACCAGTAAGAACAAAAATTGATTGAACTTGAACATTGCCGTCTCCTTATTAAAATTAGGATGGGTAAACCCCATCATTTGTAGTTTCAGTTTGGTGATGAGTTTCGCGTTGCTCTATCCATTCTTGTCTCTACAGGTTATCGTGCGTTATTTGGGCGAATACTCCAAACCATCACCTATGTCCTCTAAACATAGCTTTTTATTGCTTGATAGTTTCCCCCATTCAATGCTACTAAGTTTGTCAGTACTCCCATTTCCAGTCGTATATTTTATTTTTCCAGTCAGATAATTAACACTTGTGTCAGATGTATCCAGTGTAGCCCTGTTCATTTCGCTGTAGTCAAATCCAATCAGTCTAAAACACTCCTTTTCAAATCTAAATTTAAACGTGCTATTTGACATTCCCCATGAGCCAGCACTCATCCATGTTCCAAGCGAAACAGTCAAGATATTTTTAACAATGGCTACGCCATGAAAAGGGTCTTCCATTACAGGGTCTTCATGAAGCGGAATAAGTGTGTTATTTTCCAATGCCAAGGTGCAAATGGCAGTTGATGACTTACAAAAAGCAACCGCCAGAATACGCGGATTGGTGTCCAATACAGGAACACCATAGCCGTCATTTTTCACAAGATTGTTAGCATCGTCCTGCCGCAGAACCATGACTAAATCAGCTGTTCCATCGTTGTTTAAATCACCTTGCTCCTGACTTTCAAGTTTCCAACCTTGCAGCACAAACTGTTCTGCTGTTGATCCAGATTTTGGTAAATGAGGAGTCTTAACTTTAGGAATATCCCCCGTGTCAGCCCACAAATTAAAAGAAGCAAAAAAGAATGTGGCAAAGACTATTGAGGTGGAAATTTTACACATTAAAGTCTCCGTACAGACTGTTCTAACAATGAGTTTCGTAGGTCAGGAAGCGCAGCGTAATCCGACACCTCATCGCATTATGTTGGGTTACGGCTATCGCTATCGCCTAACCCAAGCTACGATTACAGTATTATCAACTCGCCTGAGCATCCATAGGATCACCCTCATAAGGCGTGGCATATTTACAATCCTTTTGCGGACAGACTTTTTCCACGCCACGGCGTTTGGTTTCTTTGACGGTTAAAATTGGCCATTGGCATTCTGGGCAGCTTTCTTTGACAGGGGCATTCCATAGGGCGTAATCACATTTAGGATAATTGACGCAGGAATAAAATATTTTGCCGTTGCGTGATTTACGTTTAAGGATATTGCCTTTTTTGCATTGCGGGCATTCAACGCCTGTGTCAGTGGGTTTTTCGATGGGTTCTATGTGGCGACATTTTGGATAAGCACTACAGCCGATAAATTTTCCGTATTTTCCTGCTTTAAACACGAGCGGTTCAGCACACAAAGGGCAGGCGCGGTCTTCAACGACTTCAGGCTCATTGGATTCGCCATCGTCATTGAGATTGCGAGTATAAGAACACTCTGGATAGTGGGTGCAACCGATGAAGCGACCATTACGACCTAAACGTATAGATAAAGGGCTATTGCATTCAGGACACAGCTCATCAATGGCTTCTTGGGTGACATCTTTACGCTGTACGCTGGTTTCTTTTTCTTGAATTAGCGAGGTAAACGGTTGCCAAAAGTCGTGCATGAGCGGAATCCATTCTTTTTCGCCGCGTGATACCGCGTCTAAATCATCTTCTAAATTGGCAGTGAAATCATAATCAACGTATTTGGTGAAATGTTCCGTTAAGAATTTATTAACGATACGCCCGACATCGGTAGGATAAAAACGTTTAGTTTCCAGTGTGACATATTCACGGTTTTGTAGCGTGGAAATAATCGCCGAATAAGTGGATGGTCTGCCGATACCATGTTCTTCTAAGGATTTGACTAAACTAGCTTCGCCGTAACGTGGGGGTGGCTCAGTAAAATGCTGCCCTGTGATTATGTCATTCAGCGGCACAATTCGACCTTCTGCTAAGTCTGGCAAAAAGCTTTCTTTGTCATCGCCTTCTTTGCTGTCGTCTTTGCCTTCCAGATAAACGGTCATAAAACCAGCGTTGGCAATGCTTGAACCTGTGGCTCTAAAACTATGTAGCCCATCCGCACAGCTTAAATCCACTGAAACACTATTCAAGGTGGCATGAATCATTTGGCAAGCGAGGGTACGCTTCCAAATCAGTTCATACAGTTTGAATTGTTCCGCGCTCAGGTATTGTTTTATTTGGCTGGGCGTGTAACGTGGATAAGTGGGACGTATCGCTTCGTGAGCTTCTTGCGCATTTTTAGATTTGGTTTTAAAAACTCTGGCTTCTTTAGGAATATTAGCCGCGCCGTAATTTTCCACGATTAACTCGCGTAATTCGGTGACGGCTTCGACTGCTAAATTGACCGAATCAGTACGCATATAGGTAATGAGACCTGCGGTTTCACCGCCGACATCAATACCTTCATAGAGTTGTTGCGCAACCATCATGGCGCGTTTGGTGGTGAAACCTAATTTTCGTGCCGCTTCTTGTTGCAGTGTTGAAGTAATAAACGGCGGTGCAGGCTGGCGTTTTTGTTGTTTCTTTTCTTGTTTGCTAACAACTAATTGACCATTGGCAGCGATTAATAGCGTTTGTTTGGCTTGCTCGGCAAGTTCGGCATTGTTGATGCGAAATTGGGTGAGTTTTTCGCCATTGTAGTGGGTTAATTTGGCTTTGAAAGCCTGTTCATCTGCGGTCAATAGCGCGTCTATCGTCCAATATTCACGTTTTTTGAATGCTTCAATTTCTAATTCGCGCTCGACTATCATGCGTAATGCAGGGCTTTGTACCCGTCCTGCGGATAAACCACGGCGGATTTTTTTCCACAATAATGGCGATAAATTAAAACCCACTAAATAATCTAAGGCGCGGCGGGCTTGTTGGGCGTTAATTAAATTGGTGTCCAAAGCGGTAGGGTTAGCAATCGCTTCAGTGACGGCTTTTTTAGTGATTTCATGAAACACCACACGATGCACAGGTTTGTCTTTAATCAGTTTTTTGGCGTTGAGCAATTCATATAAATGCCACGCAATCGCCTCGCCTTCTCTATCAGGGTCAGTCGCTAAATAAAGGATTTCCGCACTTTTCAAAGCGGCACTAATGGCTTGAACGTGTTTTTGATTACGGTCGATGACTTCGTATTTCATAGCAAAGTCATGACTAGGATCAACAGCACCTTCTTTAGGAATTAGATCGCGAACGTGTCCATAGGAGGCTAATACTTTAAAATCTTTGCCTAGGTATTTTTCGATAGTTTTGGCTTTTGCAGGAGATTCTACAATAACGAGATGCTTGCTCATTGTGCAATAGATTAGGGGTAAAGGTTAAGGCGATTAATGTAAATACGTTGGTACGAGATCGTACACAAAGTCTTCCATGCGAGAAAAAGCAATTTCCTCATCAGGCTGACTGAGTAAAACCATCAAGGTAATCCATTTGAGTTTTTCTAAAGAGATGTCTTCGTTTTCCAATGCCATTGCTCTATCGATGACAATTTCTCGATTCGCCGCGTTTAAAATACCGCTTTGTTCTAAAAACATAATCAAACTGCGACAATCAATATCCAATTTTTTTATTTCTTCGCGGCAAAAAATACGAAAAGTCGGTGCGATGCTGGTTTGAATCAATCCTTGTAAACTAAGTGATTCTAACCAATCAAAGGCTTTATTGACCTCTATTTGCTGAAAACCAGCTTCTAGTAATTCTGTTCTAATCACATCGGTATCGGGGAAAATTTCAATTTCCTCTTCCATGTAGTTTTCAAATAAGTACATCAGAACATCAAAAATATTTTCTTTCATGAGTAGTAGCTGGTTATTTTATACGGACATAGCAACCGCCAGCGGTTGCTTCTAAGTAGCCTTGCAATTCTAAAATTAATAGCATTGATGAAAGTATTTCCACGGATTTACCGCTTTCGATAACCAATTCATCAATGGAAGTTGGGCTAAACATGACACGATTCAATAATGTTTGCTGCTCTAGGTCAAGCATTGATTGCACTGCCTCGATAATTAAATTGTCAACCTGTTGATTATATTGATTAAGTTCTTCGAGAATATCTTGGGTAGTTTCGACAAGCTTTGCCCCTTCGCGAATCAGTGCATTACAACCGCGTGCTAAGGGATTATGAATGCTCCCTGGAATAGCAAATACCTCACGATTTTGTTCTAATGCCATACGAGCGGTAATTAACGAACCGCTTTGTTTGGCGGCTTCCACTACTAATAAACCTTGGCTTAAGCCACTGATAATCCGATTACGCCTAGGAAAATGATTGGCTTTAGCCGTTGTACCAGGGGGGAATTCTGACACCATCGCACCTTTATTGACAATTTCAGTAGCTAACTCTTTGTGTCGTGCTGGATATACGCGATCTAACCCTGTGCCTGCGACCGCAATCGTCCAGCCTCCTACACTTAACGCGCCTTGATGACTAGCGGCATCAATACCTAAGGCTAAACCGCTAGTAATCACAAAACCGCAGCGACTTAAACTTTTGGCAAATTCAAAAGCAGTGTCTTTACCTGAGGTCGATGGATTACGGCTACCAACTATGGCAATTTGTGGCAACGATAATAAGCCGACATTACCGCGTACAAACAATAATGGTGGTGGGTCGGGAAGTTCTTTTAATAAAGGCGGATAAAGTTCATCCTGAATGGTGACGAGCCAATTATTGGTCTGCGATAACCACTCTAAATCAGTGTCAATGATTGCCCAATCTGGATTTTTAAGTGCGTCTATCGATTCATTTTTTAAACCCAAACGCGCCCACGTTTGCGCAGATTCGGCAAACAATTGTTCGGGGGTATGGGTTTGTAATAACCTAAGAAAGGTTCGGCAACCAATAGCTGGCGTACGCAATAGCGCAAGCCAGTATTTTATGTCTTCGTCGGTGCTTAGTGTGTTGGTATTCAGGGGGTTTCAACTCTATCTAAAACGTGTAACGCGCCTGTTGCTTGCATCACTAGCGCGTAACTGACGCGGTCAAAGGTACGAAACACCATTAGCATTCCTGCTAACTCACTAGGCAGTTGAATGATATCGCTTTTGACCGCACTGTAGGGATCTCTGGCTATGCCTTCATTTTGATAAATATTCAGTTCGTGACCCGCTAAAAGCCCGTCTCGACTGCCTTTATCAATCACTACCACATTATTTATACCGATTTGAGAAACGCCATCCAACACACTAATAATGCTACCTTTGATTGGCTGTTCAGGAGGTCTGGCAAAATAATTTAGACTAATGTCATCATCGGTATGGGGCATCACTCTGTCGCCGATACGAATTTCGCTGTTTGATTGCGTAATGATTAAGGTAGCTGGATCACCCGCTTGTTGCAACGTCGCATCGGCAATATATTTTGCCTCATACCCCAACACTTCTTGGGTATCTGCATCAATAAAAGTAGCACCTGAACGGTAAACCATATATTCCGCGCTGGTTGGCTGGTTTATTGCGCGAATATAAACTTTATCACCCGCACCCGCAACGATGTGTTCATTAGCTATATCAACCACATAAGGAGCTAGATTCAGCTCATTTTCAGCGACAATTTTTGGTGAACTTAAATATTTAGCAATATCATGGTAGGGAATCAGTTTTATCGGCTTTTCAATCTCAGATTCTCGAATACAGGGTTTTAGTTTACCATTTTTATCGAGTGCAAAATCCTTGCGTCCGTTTTTATAATCTTCTTCTTTAAGAATACAGGTTGTCGCAAGTGCCGCTTGCTGAGGATTACGGGTAATACTAAACTGCGGCTTACCGTTAACCATCGAAAAATAAATGGTATCACCTGGATAAATCAAATTCGGGTTTTTAATTTGCTTATTTTCATTCCACAACTGCGTCCATTGCCAAGGATGCTGTAAAAATTTACCCGATATATCCCACAAGGTATCATTTTTGACCACTGTATATTGATCGGGGTGCGAGGGTTTAATAGGTATATCAGCCGCCCATGTGGTCATGCTGAAAAGGAGTGGCAAAATAAATCCAAAACGTGTGCGAGAAGCCATATTGATTCCTAACGAGTCTTTAAAGTGGTCGTGCGTAGTTAGAGTTTAAATCAATTTAGCTAGAATTCCAGTATTCGATGATGAAAAGCCTGATAACTATCGTTATTCATACTGTCTATAAAGGCACGAAAGGCACGAAATACCTGATATTTTTCGTGCCTTTTATCGCCAATCAGTTATTCAGCGAGACGTTTCGCAATACGTTGGTAAGTTTCTTTAAGCTCTTCACCAATGATTTTGGCTTTGGCAATCACTTCTTCTGATATTTCTACTGACTCATCCAGAATTTCAGAGCCTTTACTTTTTAGCTGATTCCATTTTGGTTCAGCTTCTTCAAACTCTTGTTTGGCTTCCAACGAAGCAAGATGCAGTTTTAAACTAATTTCATCGCGTTCCGTTTTTAACTTATCCATTAAATGATCAAATTCTTCTTTTATTGACATAATACACCTCATTGTTTATTCAAAAATTGTTGCCATAGGATAAACCACATCCTATTTATCAGTTTATCCTGTTAGTCATGACAAAGCTATCGATAGCAAGTAGCAGGGCTTTTCTAAATTTAAGGTAAGTTTTTTCAATCATAATTACGGCTTTATTTTTTTAGGTTTTTTAGCGGTTTCAGTTTCTATGAGTGGTGCGGTTAGTTTTTGATACTGTTCAAATAAAAATGCCACTCGTGCTGTGTCATCTTTGCCGCCTTTGTAGTGCATAGGATGGGCTGAGGTACGAAGCCCATCAATCGCGACAGATGGGCTT
>CAIUVX010000072.1 GCA_903902705.1 uncultured Methylococcales bacterium | reverse complement strand
GCAAGTTCTACTGCCTCAAGACCATTATTCGCCACATCAACCACTAAACCGAGCGATTCTAATAATTCTTTGCTGAAGAGTTGGTTAATTGTATTGTCTTCTGCTAAGAGAATATTCCCTACTAATTGAGTAGGCGGCAGGTCAGCATCAAGATAATCGTGTTGACAAGTGAGGTTGTTTGGTGACGATTTATCACCAAGCAATGTATTCAGTAAATTGAAAAATTCTACATGGGTAGATGTTTTTAACAAAGCGCCTTCTAGTTCCAAATTCTTTGTCACATTTTGTAATTCTTCATCGGCAAAGGCGGGCAGCATCATGACAATGGGGACATAAGGTAGTTGGGTATTTGCGCGAATGTGACTGACGGCTTCTATGCCATTCATGTCAGGCATTTGCCAATCCATTAAAATCAAATCATAACAATGTGGGTCGTGTTCGACGGCGCGAGCTAGTTCTAGCGTGGCATTGATGGCGCTATCGACAGCTTGCACATCCAAATCAAATGCACTTAATAGGGAAAATAAAACATTGCGTACTCTAGGATTATCATCAACAAGCAACACCCGTGCTCGGGATGTGGATTGAGACGGGATAATGCGCCAGCTTTTAGGGCTGGGCTGATAAATCCCAAATGGCAGTGTAAAATAAAATTCGCTGCCTTGTCCTACTTGACTGGTAACGTTGATTTGCCCGCCCATCAATTCTACCAAGTATTTACATATAGCAAGACCTAGACCCGTTCCACCATAACGGCGCGTTGTTGAGCAATCGGCCTGAGAAAACGATTGAAAAAGATTGGATAATTCAAACGTGCTTATGCCGATACCGGTATCTGAGACGCTAAACTGTAAGCCTACATTATTGGTATCTTCTTTCACTAAGCTAACGCTGATAATGATATCGCCTTGCTCAGTAAATTTTAAGGCATTACCGGTTAGGTTGATCAATATCTGTCTTAATCGCAATGCGTCACCGATTAAATAGAGCGGAGTGGAGGGGGCGCAATTTAGCATCAATTCAATATTTTTTTCTTCCGCTTGAGCGGCAAATAAACTACAAACATGGCTGAGTACACTGTCTAAATCGAAGGGGTCATATTCAAATAGCATCTTACCGGCCTCAATTTTGGAAAAATCGAGAATATCATTAACCACAGTGAGTAGATGTTCCGATGCCCATTTCATATTAATCAAATAACGCTTTTGTTTTTCTGTGAGCTCAGTGCGTGATAATAAATAGCCCATGCCCATAACGGCATTAATAGGCGTGCGAATTTCGTGGCTCATATTTGCCAAAAAATCAGTCTTGGCTTGGCTGGCTGCTTCCGCTTGTTCCTTGGCCTGGTTCAATTCAAGCGTACGTTGTTCGACCTCACTTTCTAATAACTCCTGTTGTTTTCTAAGCTCATCATCACGCAAGTGAATTTCTTGCAACATAAAATTAAAGTTACTGTAGTTCATCCTGGGGCAGCAGAAACAGAGTTGTCTTTAGTTCGATTTAAGGGTGATGAAAACAAAGCGGGATTAGTTTATGATGGCTACCAAGCATTACAGGCAAATGATGTGGCAGACATTATTTATTACAATGCCTGCCTACCAGCGCATGTTTGTATCAATGAATTAGTAGTAACCTGTTTG
>CAIUVX010000071.1 GCA_903902705.1 uncultured Methylococcales bacterium | reverse complement strand
AATCATCAGTGTCACAGAATAGTTGATGTAAAATCATGAACAATAGCCTTTTTTGAAAGCGTTTCGCGTGCTTGCTTATATTCTTTCAGATTTTTAAAAAGGCTGCTTCTTAAGTTTATTCTTATGTCGAACTCAGGTTATCAATAAGCCACACTGGGCAATCACCCATACGTTAGGCTTCTACGGATAAATGAGCGCAAAGTGTTGTTTTACCACTTCCTTCTTTTTGAGATGTTACAACGATTGTTTTCATGAAAATATGTTTTAATTAAAATATTATTTCATGAAATAATATAGCAAACACATAGCATATCAAGATAGGGTATCTTTGATGTCAACGCACGAAACAGAACGCAAAAAGGGGTAGGTAACGCAGAATTTGTAAGAAGGATTCTGCTATCCGTTACTTCCTACCCACCATTATTTTAAGTTGATAACACCGTCGCATAACGAATTTCGGCACGAGCAACAAACTTTCCATCAATGCTGGCTTGGCATTCATATAGCCAAAGATTATGTTTGTGTTTTAAAAAATGTGCTTCAATCATTAATTGGTCGCCTGGCACAACGGGGCGTTTAAATTTTGCCTTATCAATACCAACAAGATAACAAATCATGTCTTTTGGTTTTCCACCCGCCGATTCAAAACCAAGTAAGCCTGCCGTTTGTGCCATTGCTTCTAAAATCAAAACACCAGGCATAACAGGCTTATGCGGAAAACAACCTTGAAAAAATGGTTCGCTGTAAGTCACATTTTTTATTGCCAATAATCTATTACCAGCGTCACACGCGATCACTTTATCGACTAACAAAAAAGGATAGCGTTGAGGTAGAAGAGCCTGAATTTTGAGAATATCTAACGCAATAGACATAAGTTTACGGTACACCTTTAGCTGGGGTTACACACCAAAAGAACGGTTTGTCCTGCGACACCCTTCAAACCCTTGGTATTAGTGGCTTACAGACAAAATATCTGTTTCAAAACTGGCAACAATATTATTGATAAGCTCTTGAATGTTAAGCATATATTATCTAACGTAAAATTCATACTTACCAATGAAGTTGGGGTCAACACGGAATTGTTGGGTAGGAACAACGTATTACTACGTCATTCCTCCCTAAGAATTGTTACTTCAAGTTTTCTCTGCATACATTTCTGTACTGTTTGACTTCAAGCTTCGTAATCGCCTATGTAATCCCGTTTTCCTATTTCTACGCCATTATGTCGTAAAATAGCGTAAGTAGTTGTGAGGTGAAAATGGACGTTGGGTATCACAAAATCCAGCAAGTAAGCTTGACCTAAAAAATGAGCCTCTTTGCTGCCAAATTTCAGGGTGATTTCACGCTCTTCACTACCATCAACTTGTGACGCGCTGACGCTTTGTATGAACGCTACCGTCTTGGCAATCCGCGCTTGCAACTCGGCAAACGTGGTTTCGTTATCTTCATAGCTGGGTACTTCAATACCAGCTAGACGAGCCGCACAACCTTTGACCATATCGGTTGCGATTTGTACTTGACGACTAAGTGGATACATATCAGGTGCTAGACGTGCATTAACAAAAATAGCGGGATCTATTTTCTTCGCTTCGGCATGAGCGGCAGCTTTATCGAGTATCGCGGATAAATTCCCTAACATTCGCACAAAAACAGGGATAGATGCTTGGTACATGGTCAGTGACATAAAAAGTTACTCCAGTTAAATGATGGGGGTAGTGGCTAGTTTGTATATGATAAACCAATATAAGCTGTAAGTTTCTGTTCAAATGCAAGCTATTACACTTAGCGTACATTTTGTCCATTTGGACTTCAAACCCCAAACTCACCCAAAACCAGAAACCCTATCAACCACAAACGACTTAAAAGTCGCTTGCGATTGATTTGGAGAGATGGTATCTACGGAACTGAAAGCCTATCGATACCTTTTCCCAATAACTTCCTCAGTTTCAGACTTGCGAACATCCGCTTTTTTAAAGCGTGAAGATTTTTTAGGGCTGATGGTTTGTTTCAAACGAATTAATAACGAACTGGTACTCGGTGCCGATCTCGTACTACTAGGTTCAGGTCTTGTACTTGGCACCGATCTCGTAGAGCGCGAAGTTTTTTTAGGGACAAATGTTTGTTTCAAACGTCGCCAGCCAACTATAGCTAACGCACAATAAAATGATAACGTTCGTGGTGAGCTTGTCGAACCACATTCACACTTCGACAGGCTCAGTGCGAACGGTTTTGTAATCATTTTATTAGCAGTTAGCTCTAACAAACAAACACTTGCAAAAATCATCGCAGCACCGCTTAGCGTTGTCCGATGTCGGGTTTCGGTTTGCCATCTGTTATCACTCAAAATATTCGCTATGTCAGCGGATAATAATTTGTTCCCTGTCAGTGATTTCAGTGAATTGGGCTGTCGTAACTTGTCAATACTCATTTTATTTACCTATCTTAAAGTCTTTATAAAATTAAAAAATGGTTAAATTCGCGCTATTTTTTCTTTAGGTAAGGCTTTATTTAGGCAAAGCATCCCTAACCAGCCCAAAAAAGGGCTGGTTTTTAGTCTATTTTTACGGTGGTTATTATTTTGGCGCGGTGAGAATCGCTAGCTTGGTAATACCAGAATGTTCTATTGCTGCCATGACTTTGGCGACTGTGCCGTATTGAACGCCATCATCAGCATTAAGATTGAGTGCAATTTCAGGATCGGCGGTCTTGCGCTTTACTAATTCTGCATCGAAGACTTCCAGCGCAATCTCGACTTTATCGACATAAACTTTGCCTTTCGCATCGACGCTGATATAAACCGCTTCTTTTTCCTCAGGCGGTGCAGTTTCCGCAGTTTTTGGTAAATTGACGTGTATTGCCTGAGTCAACAACGGTGCAGTGACAATAAACACCACCAACAATAGAGCTAACTGCTAATAAAATGATTACAAAACCGTTCGCACTGAGCCTGTCGAAGTGTGAATGTGGTTCGACAAGCTCACCACGAACGTTATCATTTTATT
>CAIUVX010000070.1 GCA_903902705.1 uncultured Methylococcales bacterium | reverse complement strand
TTCTGGCGAATCTGATCCGAGATGGCTTGAAAAAATGCAAACCCTGAAAAATGCAATTGACAGCCTGATTGAGTATCATCATAAACAAATTACTCTTGATTCAATTGTGAGGCTTGCCTGTAGCAGCGGTTTTATCTCAATATGGTTGGCGGTTTTTACTGAAGAGGAGGAAGTGAAAAAATCATTAATTTCCAGTTCAGAATATCATCTGAAAGGAACTGATTTTTATAATGATGAATTTGAACCGGTCGCTCGCAATCCTGATGATACCATTGATCCCGTGTAGTTGTGTCGGACAGAAAACCCCTGTGCTTATTCGTCATGCTTCATGATGCGGAAACCCGAATTCCCACTATAATCTGCGGAGAGCCAACCAGATTATCCTTCTCGATAAAGTACAGAAACGGAAGCCTCTTTTGGAGGCAGAAATAAAGCTGCTGAGGGCAAAAGGTCTTATTGAAGGTAAAAAACCCAATATTATTATTTCGGCTAAAGAAGCACAAACCACAGGACAAAAAGCAGTTTACACCCGAAACAAAGCCTTTTCCAAGCAGCAGTATTTTGATTGGATTATGCAGGGTATTCAAGATCATGGTTCACTTTCCCGCAAAGACATCGAAGAGTTGGTTTGGACGAAACTGTCTGATTTATACGATGAAAAGCAGAAAAAAAAGAAAATCACCAATCTTATTTCTGAAATGAGTCGGAATGAAACGATAAAGAATGTGGGTTCGGATGCTGCTCCAAAATGGGTTTTAAAGGAGCAAGAGGGAAATATTTAAAGAGAAAAGATTAGAAGAGATTTAGAAGAGATTTAGAAGAGATTTAGAAGAGATTCTATAGGAGATATTTGGATAACTTATTACTAATCAATAGGATATTCTCTTATAGGAAGCAGTTGTTTCGCCGGTTCTAAAGGTTGTGAGGTCAGTTTCCTGCGAGAGTAGAGGGACATGTAAATCTCCTTTGCCAGTATCAGGTATATCGTTTTCTGGAAACTCAAACGTTCTTCAGCTTTTCAAAATGCGGTGGAGGTTGCGAAAACTGAAGACCAAAAATTCGGCGATTTCGCGTATGGAAAATCATTCGGAGGATATTAAGTTTTCGACGCTGTTTCATTATGCTGAAGCGCTTGGGAAAAAGCTTCAGTTGTCACTGCAATGACCTGCGTCGTCATTTCTTTGATCAGCCACATTTCAATTGAACAGGAGTGACAATAATGACAACGAAGATGCAGAGCGTCACGCTTCATGATGCCGAAACCCGACTTGCCCAACTGGTTGAACAGGCAGCTTGTGGTGAAGCTTTTATTCTCAGCAAGGCAGGGCGACCGATGGTTAAGGTGATACCATTCGATACCACCATTGGCAACGCCCGGCAGTTTGGTTTTATGGCAGGCGAGATCTCTGTTCCTGAAGATTTTGACCGTATGGGCAGTAGCGAGATTGCTGCATTGTTTGTTTGAGATAATAACCGTAATTATTGAATTTATACCCTGATGCTCAAAAAAATCTGGACAAAAATTACCGGGCGATGCAGTGCACCCCGTTCGTTCTGGATAGAGGATTGCACGCATTCCGATGTGATCAAAACGCAGCATGAGAGCTATTCAAAAGCGATCAATAAAACCATGCTCTCGCTGCTTGGTGTCGGGTTGTACAGTCTGCTGGCGGTGGTTGGCTCACCCGACAAGTCGCTGATTGCCACCAACAGCTCCATTCAAACACCACTGGTTGGCACCTCAATCTCTTTTCAGGGTTTTCTGATTGTCTCGCCCTTTCTTCTTGTCATCCTGACCGTCTATCTTCACATTTTGTTCGGCTACTGGCTGCAGCTCGAAAAAAAACGCAAGGATATGAACGAGCAGTCGCTTAAAAACGGTGAGCCAACCAT
>CAIUVX010000069.1 GCA_903902705.1 uncultured Methylococcales bacterium | reverse complement strand
TCGTTTCGGCTAAATTTATAATAATATCAAATCACTCACTGTTTATGACTACCAAAAATAATACCTTGCTGGAAATTTTCCATGACCACAAAATCTAAGAAAAATAGCCTGTCCATTACCCATATCTTTTTAGCCATAAATATCAATTGGTTAAGTAGCAAGAATAGGTCGTCTGTCTATAAGAGATACAAACAATGAGGCATCAAAAACAAAAAAATAGGCACTTATAGCGGTTTCGTGTCTTTATTTATACCACGGTTTGACTGCTTATTAACGACAGGATTTTTGTAACATCATGATTTTAAATATATTTATATCGGAATGCGGTAAATTATATCGTAACACATTGATTTTTAATAACTAACATACTTGTGGGTAATGGACAGGAAAAATAGCAGCTTACTCGAAGCTGTTTATGAAACCGCTAATGATTTTCATAGCAGCGGCGCATTTACTGAACAACAAATGAAAAAATATGATGCGTTATGTTTATCGTCTGGCTCTATCGAAGTCGTTAAAACACCTATTTATTTGGACAGTGATATTATTGAATATCTCAATGAAAAATGCCTGCATAAACAAGAAAGTTTGCAATCATTAGTTAATGATTTATTGCGTAAAGATATTGAGATTGCAAAACGAGTAACTTCGTAAAATAAGTGCTTTTAAACATATTGATACAGAGAAAAATCATGCAAGCAATTAAACAATTAAAGAATGAGAAGGTATAAAACATGGACTTAAATAAAACTCAGCTACGATACCACTATCGGCTTATCGCTAAACATTCACCCCAGCCTAATTTTGTTATCCCTGCTCGCAATCGCCATTTTATTCTTTATAAACCGCCAAGTTTTTACACGCGGCTATGGCGAATTTGAAATAAATGAAGCTGAAATAGGCATAGGCAATGCAAAAGTAAAAATAAAACCCAATGACCAAGATTTACAAATTGCCTATCAACTTTGGGTTGAACTCAGCACTCGCAAAATAGGACTACCCATCGACAAAGACCATGATGTCATCGTCGAAGTGTACGATTCATGGTACGCATTCTTTAAAATCGCCAGAGAATTAGTCCAAGCCATACCCGTCAGAAAAATCCGCTCTAATCCCAGTACCAAAATCATTATTGAACTCGCTTTTAAAATCCTCAATGAAGCCTTGCGTTTACACTTAACTCAATGGCAAGCACGATTTAGAAAATGGTATGAAATAGAAAAAGCCAAGGACACAAACAACACGCTGACACCACAGCAATTACAAAAACAATTCCCCGATCATAAAGCTCTCGAAAACGATATGTTAAGAGTTAATCAAATATTGATTGCCTATAAAACACTGCTTGAAAAGCTTATTAATATTGAATAAAGCCTTGTAGTTCGGAATAAATCCATTTGAGCGTAAGCGAAAACAGGTTTATTTCGACCCACTCACGACACCACCCGATACCCTCACAGCACCTGACATTGAGTAGTGACCGATGCGATAGCGACTTTTGAAAAGACAAGCACGGCAAAACCCAAAAGTCAGGCGTGTGGTTTCACAGCGCGTAGCGCGTAGATACTCTGTTCAAAACCCAGCCTTTTTTGATAACTTTTAATCATGAATTCTCCAAAATAGGGATGGCATAAAAACGGGTGTTATCGAAAGGTTGGTTGTATTTCAACATCCCATGAATAGCGTGTAGCAATTTACGCATGACGGCACAGACCGCTTGTAAAGGTAGCTTACCGTTATCGACGAGATGTTGAAAATACGCGTTGACGTGCGGGTCATGTTCTTTAGCACTCAGAGCGGGCATAGTCAGGGCGGCACGAATATGGGCGTTGCCCGATTTGGCAAGGCGCGTTTTTTTGTGGACGCTTTTGCCTGACTCAAACACTTGCGGATCAAGCCCTGCAAACTTAACCCATTGACGATGCGATAGGTCGGGTGGTAGCAATAACAGTTCGCCCATCAGCGCGATGGCACTGGCTTCGGCGATGCCTTTGATGCCGATCAATAAGTGCAGGATTCGGTCTAGTTCAGGGTGTTTGGCTATCAAGAGCAATGCCGCCGTTGTTAAGCTATCGATGCGTTTTTCTAACTGGCTGATGGCTAGGTTGGCATCTTTTAGCACGGCTTTGGGGGTTCTGCTGTTGCCGTGAGGGCGTGCAGTTGGTTCTTGGCGGCGGCTTTCTGCTTGTTGAGGGCATGAATGCGTCGTGCGTAGCCACATAGGGCAATCTTCTCGTTGCTGGGACGTGTCCAGGCGACAAAAGCCATGCGTTCAGCGTATTCCGCCAAGGTGTTGGCATCGACCGCATCGGTTTTGCTGTTTTTCATCAACACCTTAGCAAAGTTATGTGATGCTTTAGGATTCAACACCATCAGCGACACACCCGCATCATGCAAGGCAAGGCTTAAGTCAAAGTGATAAACCCCCGTGGCTTCTAAGCAAACGCTGATGTTGGGCAGTTTGGCTAGCTTATGGACTAAGCGCGTCCGATCACTGGGCGTGTTGCTAAACTTTTGTGGATACAATGATTTACTATTTTTACGAATCACCAATACCAGTTCTTCAGCACCGACATCAATCCCTGCAAACTGCGGTGGTTTGCTGTCACTGGCGGGTTCTTTCTGTGGAATGTTCATAATATTAGGTTTGTCCAACTAGATTAAAGAACGTAAACTATTCATTGATTCCCGACCCTGATAATGCACCTGCCGTCCTTGTGAATACAGGCTCTAAGCCTCAGATACTCCTCGGTATGGGTGAATAGGGCGGGGGTCAATCTACCTGACAGGCTCTGACTTTTAATCAGTCCTCAGGGTGGGGCGACCTCCCAATGAACTCTTACAGCTTACTCGTTATTCTTTCGTATTATTCGATTGATTTTGAGCGTTTTTAATCATACAAGGATGCTGTTGAGGTACGAACGCGCTCGTTCGAGAAATATGACGCGAATGATGCGCCTCCTATCGTCGGCACATCGTTATATAGCTGACGCACTATAAATTGATTATATTTCAACGACCACAAAGCTAATAAATACGGTAGTTCTCAAGATTTTTTCTAATCACTTTATCTTGCCTTAGCTATATCTTGATTCTGAGAATTAAAAGGTCCAGAATCCCCGACTGATCATCGGGAGGGTGACGGGGAAGTCGAGCCTTTTATAACTCAACACGGGATAATATGGCGGGAGTTGCAATAACTCGTGTGACGTTAGCAAAAATAATTAACGCAACAATTCCACTCCCACTCCTAGCTGAACAACAAGCCATCGTCGAGCGCGTTGACCGCTTGCTAAACCACATCAACGCATTAGAACAGCAAGTGACCGAACGCAAACATCACGCCGAACAACTCATGCAAGCGGTGTTAAAAGAAGCCTTTGCAGGATGATTTTATGACTAATTACAATAAACTTAACAGCAACACCGCTACGCTTTAATAGTTGAATCTAAGGTTTATAACAATGCACCCAAAATGCCACTGACTTGAGAACCTAGGCTATTGACAACGGCATTGCGTACCATCGTGTTGCTAGTAACCGCATTCAGTGCATTACCTAAATTGTCAGAAACAGCACTTTGTTGTTCTGGCGTTAAACGTGCCGACCCTGCTGCCACTTGTTGTGTTGTAAATGGCGCAGCACAACCACCGCCTAATAGTGAGCATAATTGATTAGTGATTTGTGGCGTTGCTGTACTTGGGTTGATAGTGCCGAGCATACTGGATAAACGAGGATCGCTCATCGATGAAGTGAGTATATTATTCGCTAAACCACTGAGAGCATTAGATCCGCCCAGCATATCGTAAATACTCATCGCTGTACTTAAACCACTCATGGCAACACAGCCATTCAGTCCTGTTGCCAAGACAACAACAGTTGTCCATTTTGCTAATTGTTTACCACACGATTTCAGTTGTTTGTTCATATATCTACTTTTAATTAAATTAACCATTTTGTATTTTTACAATTATTGGTTTGGGGAGTAATGGAACAGTAAATGCCCTATATTTTACGCTGGGCTGACAAGGCTATATTTTACTCAAAATTACTTAACGGAATATTTACTCCGAATTCTCTGTCACCTGTCGCCCCACTGCCATTAAGTTAAGCCGTTCGTGCTGAGCTTGTCGAAGCATGAATGGCTTAACTTGAGACTTCGGATTTTTCCATTCACACTTCGACAGGCTCAGTGCGAACGGTTTTGTAATCATTTTATCCACGGTTAGCTATAAACAGAAACAGCACATAGTCAGTCAAACACAATGACTGGCGTACCGTTTTGAATAGCGTCGTAAAACCATAGTGACGTTTCTATCGATATTCGGACGCAACCGTGAGACACGTTGTGTTCTGGAACGGATGGTGAACCATGAATAGCGAATCCGCCATTAAAATACAAGGGATTATAAAGCTTTCCGAGATCGCTTTCACGCCAGCCAGCAATTCTCCATTGAATACTAAACTGACCTCGCGGTGTGTGAGCTACACCGCAAACCTGTTTTCCCGATTTTTTCGATAGCTCGCAATACTTGCGATCCGAGCCACTTGACACGGCGATAACACGGTTGAGTCCTTGCTCATCAAAAAACAGTAGTACCTGACGGGTAATATCTACCTCGACACGAGGCAAGCCTAACTCAGGATGAAACCCTTCAGGAGGTATCGCTGTGTCCAATGCTTTTTGTGTTTCCAGCGTGTAACTGCCAGTGCGTTTCAGTTGGCTGTATTTCTGAAACGCCACCACCCCCTGCTGCGTCTGTTGGTCATAAAGACCGTCAACGACGCCAACATCATAATGAAGATCGCTAAGTCGTTTCTCCAATGTCAGTACCTCCTCACCTCGTGAGCCGACATCAAGAATCTTGAACGGGGAAAATTTCTCCAGATTGACTGGTGGCTTTGTTGACGGCGTGCTTTTGTTCGCGGTGAAATTTGTTATTGATAGTGGCGGCAAGTTATCCACATGCACAGGCACCAAGATTTTTGGTTTATCAGCATTGGTTTTATCAACTGACGCTATGTTGACGACCTTTGATTGCGGCACATCAGAATAGACTCTCTGTTCAGACATTAGCGAAAATAGGCGACTACTACACCCTGTCAACAAGGCGATGACTATCAATGTGCATAATGCTTTCATGTTATTTGTTATCGTGATGGTCAACTAAAGGATAAATTATAGTATGGCTCAAAATGTAGGTATTGTTGTTGTACAAACGCCTTAATGAGGTATTTCTTCCGAATTTTGTGTTAAGCCCAAATATGGGTAACTACCTTTACGAATATTGATAAACAATAATTCGGGTACGCTCATTAAAAAACCTACCGAGCCAGCGTGTAAATTTTCACCGTCGTCGAATGGCAAACTGAATAAACCAAATAGACTTTGAGTAATCGCTGTGACGGTATTGACTGCGCCTAATACGGGGCGCAATAGCACCATATCATCGGTAAAAAACAGAAACCACCCATCATCGGCATTGAATGAATACGATGAACTGCTTAGGGTGCTGATTTCTTTTAGGCTTTTCAGCGGTTGATTTTTCAGTTTTTCCAATTGTAGACCATGATAAGACGGTAATAATTGGCTGTCACTGACGCGGAGTTGGTTTTGTACGCTGTGAAACGACACCCACGGAATAAAATTATAGTCAGCTTGAATATGCCCGCCTAGCGGTTGCTCAAGGTTGGTGTTGGTAGAATTGGTTATCGCGTCGTCTATGGTTCGGAATAATTCAGTGACACAGTTGCGGGTCAATAAATCATAATGGTTATGGCGTTCTAACTGTTGCTGTAGTCGGGTTTCGTAGTGGCTTAAGTCGGCTAGAGCTTGTTTAAGGTTAGTAATACTTAAGCGCGGCACACTATCAATGACTAATGGCACGGTCTTATCGGGCAAGGTTTGTTCGCCCGCATAACGCACGGCTACATCTTGCCCAGTTTTGCTGAGTTCCGCATAATGGTTGGCAGTCATTTCTAAACGACTGTAATCCATTTCACTGAAATCAGTGCTGGGTTTTGCCGTTAACCAATACTGTTTTGCAGTTTGTAATTGAGCCGCTAAGTCGGGTATTTTTTCAGCTTGTACCCATTTGCTATCATCGGAAAAATCATCAATAAATACCCATTGCTGTGTTGTTAATGACGCATTAACCGCCATTAAACGGGCGATATTAATTAGTAATGCGTAGCCCCAATCAGGACGTGTTGAGTTTACTAATGACAAAATATTGTTTTGTAATTGGTGCTGGAAATTTTCCAAGCGTTGACTGTCTGCGGGTGTTAATGCTTCATTTAATGTAACAGTATCCGCCGCTAGTATGGCATCCTGTTGTAATAACTGTAGGGCGTGGCGGGCGGTTTGTAAATCCTGATAATGTTCTGCCAGTGTATAAACGGGCGTGGCTAACGGTTTTGACCAGTCGCTGGGTGTTAAGGTGGTAATGGCTTTGTTTAGTTGTTCAACGCGTTCGCTGAGAAAATCATTGCCGTAGGTTTTTTTTATCAGTGTTTGCAAATGCTGTAGTGTCTGGTTGGCAATGGGCGTTGGATTTGCTTTGAATAATCCTAGTCCTTTCATAAGCAACACGTTATCACTAGACTGCTCATGTAGCAGTTGCTGTAGAAATAGGCGGTCTTTCTGTACGTTAGCGAGAGATTTAAACAGCAACTCTTGGTTTGCATAGAGCTGGTTAAAGTGGTCTTTTAATAGTTTTAACGTGTCATCTGACACTTCAATACGACTGGAATGCAGGGGACGATTTTGTAAAAACCGATAGCTATGATGAAACGAGACAACATCTTGTTTAATCAGCCGAATGTAACCTGAGTCAACATGCTGATAGTGATAAATCTGGTCTGCTAACTGCAAGGCACTGTGTCCGCCACTGGCTGTGCCTTCGTTAGCTTCCAAATACAGGTAATTAACGCTGGTCGCCAGTGTTACCGTTGACCAGCATAACAGTAACGCGTAAGTGCTAAAGCATTTAATAGCGACTAATCCCGTTTATCGTAACCTTGTTGAATGGACTTCATGTTAGCGGCATTGTTATGAGCGAAGTTACTTTTATAAGTATCAAAAACAACGCCTGTCGTACCCGCACGTTTTAAGCCTTGACCAATAGCAACGTAAGTTGAAGACTCTTGTTCCCAATTATTAATCCCTGCTTTAGCAGCTATATCGCTAATACCTTTAGCAAAGGAATTGTAATCCGCATTGGCTACTGAGGATTTCACATAAGCCATCGTGTAATCGGATACTTCTTGGGAATATTTTTTGTTGGCTTGTGAGGAAGATGTACTGCTGGTGATACTGGTTAAGGATTCGGATGAAGTCGAACTGCTTTTAGAGCTTTCTGAAAACGAACAGCCTTGCAGAACAAGGAGACTGCTCATTACGGTTAAAGTCAAAATAGTTTGTTTAATCATAATAGTATTTATAAAAAGTGAAAGGCAAGTAATTATAGTCTTAATAACTGATGTTACGCACACTGCACCAAAAAAGGTTATGATTTTCAACATGGAAAAAGAAAAGCTAGAGTGATATAGCTCGCAAGAAATAGATTTTTTATATTTAAAAATACAAAAAATTACGACAAACAGCGGCTGTTTCTTGGTAACGTCTTAACCCGCAAGTGGGGCTTATTTTGCTCACCACGAACGGTATCATTTTATTGTATAGTGGATTCAAAATTCAGGACAATAGTTTAAGATATAGCCTGTTATGAAAAAGGGTTTAACAATGAGTGAAAGTA
>CAIUVX010000068.1 GCA_903902705.1 uncultured Methylococcales bacterium | reverse complement strand
ACTGCTTCAGCGCGTGAACGTACAGCTGATTGAGATGCGCTCATTAGCTTACCTCCTAAAGGATTTAAATTATTTTTATTAATTACCACCTAATCTACATTTACTGTTTCATCGTGAAAAAAGACGAAACAGTAGGAGATAGGATAGATAGTCATTACAACCAAGACTAGATTAAGCTAAGTCTTTTTTCAGAAGTTTTGATAAAGCACCAACTTCTATATTCACAACACCTAACACACCTAATGCAGCCCATCCGAAGAATACGAAGCCGTAGTGTAAAGGAGCAACAAACAATTCTTCCATAAACCAGAAAGTGTGACCCCATTCATTCAAACCAACGTTTGGTAAGATCATGAAAGGACCAACTACTGATACTAAATACATCAAAGACAAACCTTGTTGATAGGTAGGCAATCTTGTTTTAGCATATAAGAAAGAAGCACCACCAGTGATGATGTAGATAGGATAGCTTAAGTAAAATTCAATGATGTGACTTGGTGTAAAGTCAGTATCACGAACGATAGTTTGATGCCATGTACCATCTTGCTCTGTAAAGTAGCTTGCACCATAATAGATAGCAAAAGCGTACATTACCAACCATGTCCAATGTGTAAAATGTCTTCTCAACTCTTCTCTTGGAGTGATTGACATTACTTTACGGTCACGAGTCTTCCAAATATAACCCCACAGGATACCTGCAGTAACAACTTCTAACACGAATTCGATATAAAGGAAGTTCATCCAGTATGTTTCAAATTCAGGCGCAAAAGAATCAAGACCAGCAGACCAGCCATAGACACCTTCATACCAACGAACCCAAGCGTAAAAAACCACATAAAGTGATGCGCCTAGGAACATATTTTTTTTATTTAACAGCGGTGCTTCCGCAGCATCAGTTTTCACTGATTCAATTGTAGCTGCCATTTCTACCTCCTAAAAATTAACAAATTGCCAGCCCGATGGACTAGAACTCAAAGTACAACTCCTTTTCCACATCCCACTTCAAACATTCTATTTAAGAAACAGGGTGACACCGAATCATTCAATGCGGGGTCAGTTTACCAGTTCGATTTGCCTTGTCAAGTCAAAAATATTTCAGCTTAGGAACTGATGTTACGCACACAACCCAAAAAAGTTATAATTTTCAACATGGAAAAAGAAAAGCTAGAGTTAGTTACAGATTATCTGATTTGCAACAGTGGGTTGGTGACAGCGACGGGCTTGTCGGTGGTGCTGGATGGCGAAATCAGTCATGATAAAGTTACGCGCTTTTTATCGGAGCGCGACTACACGTCAAAAAATTTATGGAAAGGTGGGAAATCGACTGCCAAGGGCGGACGGTGAAAAGTATCAATCTACTCAATGCGCTGTATTACAGTAGTGAAGTCTCCATTCCTGTAGCGTTTGAAGTGGTGCGCAAGCCGATTCAGTTTTGCGATATAAAAACCCGAAAAGAGAAGCGGGTAAGTCTAGTTACGAAAAATGAACTGATGCGGCAAATAATCAATACCTGTATTGTTGTCGCCTTAAGTTCGCCTACATTCTGATGGACAGTTGGTTTGTGGCAAAGGAGAACTTTGATCATATCGTGAGCAAAAACAAGCACTTCGTGGCGGCTTTAAAAAGCAATCGCTTGATTGCCTTAAGCCCCGACGATAAAAAACAAGGTCGCTTCGTTAAAATAAGTGAGCTGAAGTTATCGGATCAACAAGCAGTACGCGGTTATCTTAAAGGCTTCGAACACGAGGTCATTATGGTTCGCCGAGTCTTTACAAACAAAGACGGCAGCACCGCTTTATTGAATCTGGTGTGCAGTGATCTGAATTGTGATGGCGAACAGGTCGCTACACTCTACCAAAAACGGTGGAAAGTAGAAGAATTTCACAAATCCTTAAAATCCAATGCCAGTTTAGCAAAATCACCCACTCGCACGGTTGCTACACAAAACAATCATGTCTTTATATCTACACTGCCGTCTTTAAGTTGGAATGCCTGAAGATAAAACACAAAACTAACATAAGTAATTAAGTAAAAGTTATTCGGTATTCACTCCCAAAGCTTGAAAGGAGGTTCAATACTGAATTTTTCAAATTTTCATAGCTCAAATAACTCGACAAAGGCAACCAGTGATATTTCACAAAACGCCACAGTATTTCGATCAAGTCCAGTTCTGGACTGTAAGTTGGTAAGTAATGCAAAACCACGCCGCAGGTTGCCCAAGCGTCCTGTTCGGCTAAAAATGCCACTGGTATGTGTTGAGGCGTTATCCAAAATGATAATACAAGGCTTTTTATGGACAGTATATTCAAGTGCGTAACATCAGTTACTACCATTGCTTTACCCTACTTCCAAATTTTAACGATATTGGTAAAGTCATCCGTCCACGGTGATAAACCAAAATATAAGGGCATGGTTTGCCAATTGCCTAACATAGCTAAGGTCAACGGTTCTAAGGTTTGCGGTTGTTTTGCCATGACTACCCAATCGGTATCAACGACTAGCGGCATATTTTCTGGGGCTTTAAATTCTTGAATTAACGCGGCAAAGTGCAGTTGTTCGGCATGAATCGATAGCACTTTTTTCAGGGCTAAATGGCGGTTGGTGATATGGAATGCCAGTATGCCATTGGGTTTTAGTTTTTTGAAATACAGTTCCATTGCTTCTTTGGTCAATAAATGCGTCGGCACAGCATCGGAACTGAACGCATCCATCACTAATAAATCAAAATGTTGGTCGGGTTCTTTTTCTAACGCCAGTCGTGCATCACCGACCCGCATAGTAGGATTAGGCAGACAGCGACTGAGATAGGTAAAGTAATTAGTATTTTTAGCAATATCGATGACTAAGGGATCAATTTCATACAGCGTCCAGTGTTGGCTGGGTTTGGCATAACAGGCTAATGCTCCTGCACCCAAGCCAACAACACCAATTTGCCAGTTGGCACTAGCCACATCGAAAGTTTTAAATAACTGCCCCATCGGTCCAGGTTGGCTGTAATAGGTTAGCGGGATTTTTGCTAATGCTTCGGGTAAGCGTTGTGCGCCGTGTTTAGTCGTGCCGTGAAACAATTCGTGATAGGTTTCGGATTTATTTTGTTCATCGGTCAAAACGCTTTCACGGACTGCCATTACACCAAAAAAACTGCGCTTTTGGTATAAGGTGTGCGAAGAAAGCCCGTGCAGACTGAGGGCTAAAAACATAATACCCCCGATAGTCAGGGCGTAGCTTAGGGTTTGCTTTCTTAAAAAATACACTAACACGCTGAAAGCGATTAGGCTAAGTGCGATTTCATCGAAATATTGCAATAAGTCATTGATGCTGGCATACAGAATAAAACCTATGCCCAGTAATGCGACGGGAGCGATAAGTTGTTTAATACTCCATTCCACCGACCACGGACGCAATAACAACGCGGCAACAATCATTATCGGGTATTCATAAATACCGTTAAAAATAAATGGTGCGACAAAAGTATTAAACATTCCGCCTAACATACCCGCAAAGGACATAATCAGGTAGAAACTGGTTAAATACTGAGTTGGCGGTCTGCTTTTAGCCAGTTCACCGTGACAGACCATAATGGCAAAGAAAAACGCCAATATATGCAGAATTAAATACACCCAATACGGCAAGTCGGCTGGATTAACAAAGGCGTAGGCAATGAATGGCACTAACACAAACGGCTGGCTCTTCACCATCCAAGGATGCAATGTGTCATTCCAGTGCGAAAACACGATAACAAACGACAGTAAATAGACAGTAAGCGGAATAATCCATAACAGCGGCACCGAGGCTATATCGGTGCTGATAAAGTTGGTTAAGCCCAACAATAAGCTAGAGGGTACAAACGCTAATGCCAGCCAATGCAGTTTTTGCCGTATTGTTAGTTTGTTGTCAACAGCTGTATCACTTACTGGTGTGTCGCTAGCGGTTCGATTTTTCCATAACAGTAATCCACACGCGCCAATCAATAGGCATAATAGCCCATAGCCGAAACTCCAATCAGTTTGCTGGTTCGCAAGACCGATGCTGGGTTCTAATAAAAACGGATAACTGAGTAAAGCAAGCAAACTGCCTGTATTACTGGCAGCATATAAAAAATAGGGATCATCACTGCTGTGATGCCCTAGTTGCGAAAACCATTTTTGTACCAAGGGTGCAGTGGTGGATAGTACAAAAAACGGTAAGCCTATCGCTAAAAATAATGTCCAACATAGCCAAAAAGTAGGATCACTATCGGTGGGTGGAACGGTATTGTCAGGCAAGGCAACAGGCAAGGCTAACAGGCTGATTACAATAACACCGATGTGTAGCAGAATTTGCTGGTGTTGTCGAAAGCGTGTAGACAGCGTATGCGCATAAAGATAACCCAGAAATAAAATGCTTTGATAAAACACCATGCAGGTGTTCCATACTGCTGGCGAACCGCCTAGTAGGGGTAATAAAATTTTGCCAAACAAAGGTTGCAACACAAACATCAGTGAAGCACTGACAAATAATGTTCCAGCAAATAAAACGATGGCAGATAGGTTGCGATTGGTTTTTGAATCGTTGCTCATTATGAATAGAATCGCCTGATGGGCAGGTGGTTTTTAATGAGACAATGATAATACATTTGTTACAACACGCGGGTATTTTGATAGTAGCGTGCGGTAAAATAAAGCGGGGATTGAGCGGGTGAAGATAAACTGTAGCTCAAAAAGAGCTACAGTCTAGGAGCAAGATTAGATGAGTGTTACATCTTCTGCTTGCGGACCTTTTTGACCTTGAGTCACAGTAAACTGAACTTTTTGACCTTCGTCTAGCGATTTAAAGCCAGAACTGTTAATGTTACGAAAGTGAACAAAAACGTCAGGGCCGCCTTCTTGTTGAATAAAACCGAAACCTTTTTCTGCGTTAAACCATTTAACAACACCAGTAGTCATTTGTAAATCCTATAAAAATAAGTAATTAAAGCCTTGTGAGGCGGGTAGAATGAAGCTGTAAAATTTAAAAACTACTTATGATAACAGGACGAGCAATCACAGAAAAACTTCGTAGAGATAAGCATAACGGTAAATCAATTTCAAGCTGAGGGTATTATAGACATAGCTTAAGTGATGTCAATCTTTATCAGGGGCGAATTCATACAAAAAGTGCGTGTGCAAGGTCTATATTTTGCCAAAATCCATGATAAGTAGTTTTCTCTTTGTGTGCCAAAAGATTTTAAGCGGTTTTGTTTTAATCCACGTTGAGTGCCTTACTGTTAGTTTATGGTAAATATAATTACAAACTTTAACTTTTATTTGGAGTCATTAATATGAAAACATTTTCCCATTGTTTAGGTCTATTTGTTGCCTGCCTTAGTTTATCAGTACCCGCAGCGGATTTAACTCGTGCCGAAGTAGAGCAGCGGCTGATTAATACTGATAAAAGCCACGTTGCCGATTTAAAACGCAAAGATTTAACCGAGTTGGATTTATCGGGCTTGGATTTTAGAAATGCGAATTTATGGGGTTCGGATATGCGCCGCGCCAATTTCAGTAACAGCAATTTGTCGGGTTTGGTATTAGATTTAACAGTGATGTCTAAAATCAATTTGTCAGGTGCGGATTTATCCAATACTAGCGTGTTCGGTGTGCATTTGGGTGGTGCGAATTTAACTCATGCGAATTTAACAGGCAGTCGTTTCATTGCTACGCTAGACCGTTCTGATTTGAGTTATGCCAATTTAGCGCATATCAATTGGGGCGTTGATATGAAAAACCAGTCGATGGGCTTAATGCGAGCCAGTATGAATTATGTCAATTTAACAGGTGCTAATTTAACGGATGCCAATCTTGACCGTGCTTTGTTACGTTATGCTAACTTTAAAGACAGCATTCTAAAAAATGCCAATTTATTCGGGGTGGATTTATCGGGGGCAGATTTTAGCAATGCAGATTTAACAAACGCAGATTTAACAGGTACAAACTTGGAAGAAACCAATTTTGCAGGGGCAAATTTAACAGGGACACATTTTGCAGGGATTAAAGATAAAGGCAAACTCAAAGGTTTGACTGAGAGTAAACATCTGGATGCGGCGATTTTTGATTGATAACAGAGGAGACGTTGCAATGCAACGTCTTTATATTTTATGCGTTATTAAGCTGAAAAATCACAAGATTTTTTCCAATAATTCCAAACGTAAATCGGCAACTTTAGGTGTCCACAAGGATGGATTTATTGGAAATGCTTTGCTCACTCCTGTGCGCCTGTAACCACAACGCTCATAAAATGCAATGAGTTCATGTCGGCATGAAATAACCGACATGATAAAGTGATTAGCAGACCAAGTGTGCTGGGCAGCAAATTCAGCGGATTGTAATAGGGCTTTGCCAATACCACGATTTTGTAGCAACGGATTGACCGCCAGCATACCGATGTGAACGCCAGCATCTGTATTATGTAAATATACCGAGCCTTGTAGCTCTGAATCTGCCTTGCACAACATGAACATGACATTCCGCTCTTCAAGTAAACTCAAGATTTGCTGAGTGTCAGTTCTGAGACCATCGAGTAAATCGGCTTCGGTTGTCCAGCCTTTTCGACTAAATTCGCCGCGATAAGCCGCGTTTACCAAAGTGGCAATTTGATCTGCTTCTGATTGATTTGCTTTGAAAAATGATAGCTTCAGAATCATAAAATGTTCCCACTTTCTAACCTACAAAATATTGGCGTAATCTTGCTCTAACTGTCTAAAATTCAATGAGGTCATGAAGCGGCTAAAGCTCATCCACGCGGATAGCCCCATTAAATCCTGAAAGGGGGGTGGAAGAAAACGCGGGGCAGTGACTGTGCCTTCTTCTACTAGGTCTACCAATACTTTCATGTCTTCAATCATGGTTTTTCCACAAAACAATAATGGAATACGGTCGGGTTTACCTTTGTGGACGGCTAAACGAATAAAATTAAAGGTTAAAACAAAGCCTTTGATATAAGTTAAATCTTTGGTAAACGGCATTCCCTCAGGACTACTGCCTCTAAACACGCGGCTACTGAGCAAATAGCTTTCTTCTTGGTCGCGTCCTTTGTCGCTAAAAAAGGCGAATATATCCATAAAATCCGCGCCTTGTTCGGCGAGAGTAATGGCGCGAACACGGTCAATTAAGCGCATTAAGCGATTAGGCGTTGAACTGAGCGTTAAGATTTCCATCAAAACCGCTAAGCCTTCCTGTGTGACGGTTGCCGATGGTGTGCCTTTGCCCAGAAAGGTGCAATACGGTTGCTCTAATCCATTGAGGGTTGTGCCTAAATGTACCCAGACTTCATGCACTTCTAGCATTCGTAAATCACGCATATTGAAAAAGGCATCAGCGCGTAATTTAACGTAATCGGTACCCGCAGCAGCATCGGCAATAATGCCATCACTAATCATGGCGCGTAAGCCTTCATTTGGAAACACCGCTTGAATACGTTCATTCAGAATGGCTACTGCATCACTGGCATTAATGGTTTTGGGTTCTTCGGCTAAAAAATCCAGTTGAATAAGCTGTGACAAGGTTTCTTCCATCATGCTACCTAGGGCGGCAATAGAAGGATCGCCAACATGAAACACGTCTTCCGATGAACCATATAATTCCTGAGAGATATTAGCAAAAGTCGGCGTACCACGCGCATTTAGCATATTCACCACGTCTTTATATTCTCGACACATACGACGCATGATGACGCTAAGTGGATTGAGCTGCCCCAATTTACGCGCTAAATCACGCTCGATTTGATGAAATTCTTGTTTCTTTTCCACAGGATCAAAGCCCAAAGGTCGGTTTGCATAATAATCAGCGGTAACGATAGGTGGTTTTTTGCAATGACTAGCAAAAAATTCTTGTTTGATACTGTCATCCCATTTTACTGCATCCAAAATACGAATCGGTTGCTGTGCAGTAACAATACGGTCAGACAAATTTTTAACTTCCGTTAAATAAGTCGATGGTTTGATGATTTTTTTACGCATGAGTTGTACTCCGTTAGCTTGTGGCACGTTAGTCAATACTGTCTATCGAGCTTATACAGTATTTTCCTAGTATCATGCTAGGAACGATACCCTTGTTTTAACCTATAGTTGTATATAAAAATAGCCTATTAATGCTCAGAAGTAATGGATTTAATATTTGCAGCCTAGCAAATAGGCTATGATTACTAATGTAATTTTCCACAGCTGAACTTTAAAAAACTCATTATAATGTTAGTGAACACGAAATACCGCTTATTGCCACAGTTAAGCAAAAATCGTATTTTTGTAGGTCGAAAGATTCGCACAGTGGATAAATCAGCACCTACAATACATAATATCAGTGACTTAATGATTGAGGCGAGTAATCTCTATTTTGGGCATTTAATACTTTATGTTCTAATGAATCAGGGTATTACAGCTTAGATTTAAGGTACTCTGAATTAAAATTACCTAATTCACAAATGTTTAACCGTTACCACCGAAAATAAGTAAGAACAGCACTGATCACCTACCATTTCAACCCTACCTGAATCTATATTACTATGACAAATTTAAGCGATTTATTTGATGATCCAGTTTTTATGCTAGATGTGCCTCACGCTAAAATAAAGTACAAAGCACTTGATATTATTTTGAAAGAAAAAGAAAACAGCCAAGATGTTTATCTCATTTTAGAAGGTCAGGTACAGGTTAGCACCAACATCAGCAACTCAAGCAGTCAATTTTCTCCAGGATTAGCAAGATTATCCAAAAATGATATTTTTGGTGAGCTTGCTATGTTTGATGGCGAGCCGCGTAGCGCGGAAGTTATCGCTTTAACCGATTGCGAAATTGCTAAGTTTGATGGGCCTAAAATGATCAGCTTTTTGGATAGATACCCAGAAAAAGGTTATTTTGTGTTACGAGATATTTTTATGCACTTAGTAGCACACATGCGACAAAACAATATTCGCACCCAGACCGTGTTACAACTTTATTTAAACGAAAGAGGCTAAAAAGTGTTTCGTGCCGCCCCTTTCGGGGCGGTAGCTCTAATAGGGTTTTTTGCCGATAAAATTTCCTGCGGGGTCGTAATTACAGACCACCACCACGCCACTATTGCAAGCAACTTTTGCGCAGCCCAATTGCGTAGTATCTCTCCACACCATTTGCGTGTAATGTCCTGATTGCGACCAGTTAGCTTTATTCAGTGCTTCTCCTGAATAATTTATTTTTTCGCTTTCCCATGCTTTAGCCGCCTCAATAACAGCCTCGTGATCTTGACTGGCTGAACTGATAAACAAATTTTCGCCATAACTGGAATCCTGACTATGCTGCATTGCACAGCCTTGAGCCGCTAGCTTTGCACCCCAATTAGCGGCATATTGCGCAAGTTCTTTTGACCAATGTAAAGGCGGAACACCAACACTGGCTCTGATTTGATTGTGGTAACTTAAAATTGCCTGCTCCTCATCACCATCGAGTCCGTTGCTACCAAGGATATGCGCAGTACTAGCGGTAGATTTCTGTGGTGCTCGAACACTTTGTTGCTCAGCGCAACCTACACTCAACAATAAAGTTAAACATAGTAAAGGCAGATAGTTATTACGGTGTTGCATTGCTTTTCTCCTCATATTTTTCAAAAAACAGCTTTAGGATAAGACCCCAGTAATTTAAGCATAGTAACTTTATTTTTTAATGAAGCCAAAGCCTCTGCAACTTTAGTATCTTCACTATGCCCCTCAATATCAATAAAAAATACATAATCCCATAAACCTTGTCGAGAGGGTCGAGATTCAATATTCAACATATCGACACCCGCATTGGCAAAAGGTTCAAGGGTTTTATATAAAGCCCCTGCTTGATTATTAGTAGACACCACTAAGGTTGTTTTATCTTTACCCGTAGGTAATGAGGTCTGTCCTCCAATGATAATAAAGCGCGTCGTGTTATTGGCTTCATCTTCGATATTTTTTTCAAGCACCACCAAATTATACACCTCAGCCGCAGCAATACCTGCAATCGCCGCTGTATGTTTATTGCTTACGGCTAACCGTGCCGCTTCGGCATTGCTACTTACAGCTGTTTGTACTGCATGAGGCAAATATTTACTCAGCCATTGCCGACACTGAGCCAACGACTGAGAATGTGAATAAACTTCGGTAATATCAGCAAAATTCTCCGATAAGCCAAGCAGATTTTGATGTACACGAATTTCCACCTCACCGCAAATTTTCAACGGCGAACTTAACAACCTATCCAGCGTATGACTAATCACACCCTCAGTGGAATTTTCCACAGGTACAACGCCAAACTGACACGAACCACTTTCCACGCTATTAAAAATATCGTTAATCGTCGCGGCAGGAATGGTCTTAACTGCATGACCAAAATGCTTAAATGCCGCTTGCTGGGTAAACGTCCCCTCAGGACCTAAAAACGCCACATCCAAGGGCTTTTCCAACGCCAAACACGCCGACATTAATTCACGAAAAAATCGCACCACCGTCTCATTCGCCAACGGTCCTGAATTTAAATCCTGAATACGCCGCAACACCAACGACTCACGATCAGGACGATAAAACGTCCCCGTCTCGCCTTGCGCTAGCTTGGTTTTAGCAACCTCCAACGCACACTCAGCCCGTTGATTCATCAACTGCAACAGTTGCGCATCAATAGCATCAATTTTTTCTCTTAGTTCAGACAGTGGGATAATGGATGTCATGGTAGAGGTTCTCAGTTAATCAGTTTTTGTTATTGTGGAATGGGGTGAACGCAGTGACTTATAAAGCGCGAAGCGCATCTTATCGCGTTAAAATAATATTAGTATCTATCAAATATCCCATTCAGGTTGCTCCCTGCCAAAATCGCGTATCCGTTCAAAATCCGTATCATTCAGACCTTCGGCGACTGTTGTTAATAACGTTTTTAGATTATCCGATGAAGGCGGACTTAAAGCCTTATCATCGACAAGTAACAAAACCCGCATTCGCACACCGTCTGGAACACCGTCTGGAATCCGAATAATATGGTTATGGGCGGTTGCTTCAAATTCGATGGCTTGCATAAAAAATCCTTCAATATTGGCTGTTAAAAAACGTACCCTAGCTGATTTAATTGCTATCCGTAATTTCAGCAGGTAGCCTACATGGAGCTTTGCGTAATTCACAAATTACCCCGTAATTCACAAATTACCCCGTATTCCATTGCACTCCATACGGGCTACTCGTACTTGCTATGGCATTTTTCGTTGTGTAGATTCAATTGGTTTGAGGTAAAAAGCTAATCTTTCAGGGGATTCAGGTGCTCTTTCCCATGTTGACCTATCCTGTACCTCTTGTCGCCATTCAGAGATAATTTGACGTGTATTAATATCGATTACTATAGTTCTGGCTACTATATATGAACTCCAGAGATAATGTCCCTCACTTGAATCTTTCCACTCCTCAGAAATTTGAAAAATAGTAGCTGCAATATGTGTTAGTGAAGGATATTTATTTCTGATTTCAGACCAAATAGATGAATCAATCATTGAGGAATCCGCATTTATTTTTATTGCATTTCCAATTAGATCATTCGTTTCTTTATCTAACGGAGTAGCAGTCGCTCCTCGAAGACGTATAATTGGTGCTTGTATTGCTGTAATAGTTTTTATGCGATTACTTGGTCCAATGCTGTTAAATGCTGCAATTACAGGTTCAGCAAGTCCTATTTTTTTTCCTGAGTAGTCAGTCTCCATGCCATATCCTTCAATATCTTTTATCTGAAGCATTTCTGCATTAGATTTTATATTCGTCCCCTTTGTACTGTTAATATTTGAAGTACAAGCAGACACTGAAATTGCAATAAGAGCGATCGATATTAAACATTTTTTCATTTTTTTATCCTACCATTATCAATTAAAGATATTATACGATTAGAAACATTATCTAGTGGTGTGTAAAATGAGTCACTAAATACAGTATTATCTCGATATGTGACTCTTATGTTTACATTTCGATTACTGTCTAACGCAGATTTTGTAATATTGATTGTCGCGGCTACTACATTTAAACCGTTTAGTGCTGACTTAATGGCTTTTATTTCATCATCAGTTCCCCCTGTTATCACAATATTATTTTTCAAAACATCTTCGATTTTTTTGTTTTTTAACAAAATATCTATGTTTCTATCAATTTTATTCAATTTTTTAGGAGAGATATAATTATGAATAATGGTGGTATTAATATCACGCTCTGCTTGAATAACTTTACCTTTAACAGTCGAATTTTCAATTTTATTATCAGCGCATACAAAATCACTTAAAAGTAAGGTAGTCATAAACAGTGAGTGATTAAGAGAACCTCAATTGGTTACGAATATTGTCATTATAGTGATGAATAAAATACCAAATCGCACCGATATGATTTTCAAGTTTTTTGGAAAACGAAAGTGTTTTTCTAACCAATCGAGACACGCGTTGTCTGAGGGTGCAGTTAAAGCGT
>CAIUVX010000067.1 GCA_903902705.1 uncultured Methylococcales bacterium | reverse complement strand
CCAGGACTCTGGAAAGTTTTGCACGCTTTTTAACATTCTCTACGCTTTCGCTACGAAAAACGCTGGTCTGCTACGGCTATCGCGGACTAAAAATCATCCATGATTTTCAGCGAACGTACTTGTGGGTAATGGACAGGTGTTATACCCAGTACTTTGCCCCGAAAACGGTTGAAACCACGTTCTACAATGTATTCGTCCCGATACGCGAGAACCGATTCTGTCAGGTTTAGCTCAGGGTCATTGCAAACAAATACTTTCCAACCCAAGTTGCGCACTGCATTCGCGTAAGCCGTGGTATCGTATGAACTGCGTACGGTAACCGTTGTCTGTATTACGGTTTGGGCGGAACGTTTGCTGTAGGCGCGTTTATGAACGCTCTGGGTTTCCAGAGTCATCTCAGTAGCCAGTATGCCAACCACATTGTAACGCTCCAGAAGTGTGTTCACAGCCTCTGTCATCGCATTCTCATCCAAGCATTTTCGTCCACGTCCATGCAGGTTAAGGTCGGCCATTGCCTTTTGAGCTTTTTCCAGACGCGCAGCCAGTGCCCTTTCTTGAGCTGTAGCCTGTTTTAAGGAACGAACGACCAACCGTTTTTCTTGCCATTCAAATGGCTTGTTTTCATGGTGGGCATGAAGCGTGACCGTGTAACAGAAACCATTAGCCATAGGTTCAGGGTGTTCGGTTTCCTTTTCGAGTGGGCGATACACGGGTGTTAAGGCTTGTTCACCTGCCCATACTGGCTCAAGTAAGGCTTGCAAGGTTGCGGTTGGCATCTGTACCGAGGGTAACGGGCAGAGGCAATAATCCTGATGTGCCGCAACGTAGCAGCGGGTATCCAATGCTGCCATTTTGCAATCCCCCACATACAGTACGCCAGACTGCTGAAGACTGGTTTTTACTTTCCGTATTTCGGGTACATACAGTGGATCATCGGCGCATTTTCCACTCACAATCGTGGTCGTTAACGGTATCCCCAACGGATCCAGCACCGATTGGCTAATTTTGATCTGTGGTAAATCAGGGCGATGTTCTTTGCTATGACCCAACTGGAACAATCCATCTTTACTGACATCGACATAACTTTTTGCTGTCGTGATATCAATGCGTACCCTGTTGATCTTCAAGTCATACACACGCAATAAAACCCTGTTTTGCTCTGATTCGTAGGCATCCCAGCTCTCATCTTGTCCGAGCCTGTTCAACACTATGGCTAACCTGTCGTCACTAAAATCCAACTCGCGTAGCCCTTCGGCTTTCAAGCAGATGGTTAATGTCATCAACAGTCCTGCCACCCAGCCTTGCACCGAATTCAATCGATGATCGCCTTCGCTCAGAATATAGGCTATCCAGACAACAATAATTGGCTCTAAACTGAGCCCTTGCTATTTAATATGGTTTGTGGAGTTGCTTATCCAGTAGGGCTGCTACATTCATTTTATCCATCTGTGTTAATAACAGGGGGATGTCGTCTACTCGTTCAGTTCTCGTTATGTTCACATGGCAAATAGCGACAGTTTGCCATAATCTCAGAAACCTGGGATAGAATTAAGCGAACCGTGAGATACAATGACTAAAAAGTAGTTCCTACAAAACAATGCAGGTTAATAAAATCAATAGGTTAGAAGACTTGCTTGGAATCTATTCAGAAGAAGAGAAAAATATTCCCTATCAAATGCTAGTTTCTCTAATCCTTCGAGTTTTCTGGCTACGTTACTATAAAATAATTCGGTGGGAAAGCAACTTTCCAGTAAGGGTTAGAATCAACAAGATTCCCACGCAATACACCTCGCGTGCGAATACTATTTCACCTCAATTTTCACAGGTATACTAAACGTATCGACAATTGAAGAATTCCCTTCCCAAGGTCGCCAATGCTTCAATTTGAGTATTGCTGCCCCTGATTTTTGTGCCACAAAAGTAAACGTGCATTTACCGCCACCACCAACGCGAACTGCACCCTGTTCATTAATAGGTGGCATATCGCTCACATAATCGCTACTTTTCAATACCAATAACTCCGTTTGCCCATCAATCGCCCACACATAGCCTGTAGTTGGATTCTCACTAAAACGAATCACAACAAACTCACCAACGGAAATGCTCAGCGGTTTATTGTTATCCTGCTCAGTCAATACAAGAGTTTGTGCCAGCACATTGGATTTTGTCGTGACACACGCGGCTAACAACAACGCAACAAATAGCAGTAATAAACGCATAATAATTTTCTCAACCTATTAAATAGGCATTATCGCCCAAAATCTCTATTTATAGTTGAATAGAGTAGGCTGGCGATAGCTAACTCGGTTTTACATAAAAGAAGATCGGCAAGATATTTTCTGCTCAACGCTGATAATGGCTAGATTTAAAATGCCCAGATTTTTTTCTTCTTGGATTTGCATACCCATTACATAAAAAATAGGCATCCAAAAAGGATTAATCAACAATCCACCTAACGCACTTTTCCATGTTCGTCGCCGATTTTTTAACGGGTTAAATGACTCAGTTAAAGACCCCATCGGACGTTCAATAAAAACAGCGGCAATCGGATGCAGGATAATTTTGTCATAACTATCCAGCTGCTCCATAGATTTCAGCAGTTTTCGCTGCATATTGTGATAATTTATTCGTGCGTAGCTTACTGAAATAGCAAACGTAAATGCGACCAGAGGCAATAGAATAAAGGGCGGAGCTATGGGGGCGAAAGTGGAAGACAGCATAACCGTCGCTAACCCTAGCATCAGTACGTCTTCACCCCGCTCTACATCACGATCAATACCCTTAAGAATCACAGCAACGCTATTGTCATCAGCGACTAGAAAATAATCTTTTTTTGGCATCATGATATTCTCCTTATGGAAAAGTCTGCGAAGACGTATCTTATGGGAAAGTAATGGGCATAAACTACAACTTTTTTTAATTTCTCAAAAATATTGTTTCGTTTCATAGTTTGTAATGAGTTCAACCTAGCTACCTTTTATCAGCCATTGCAATGGTTTTAACATTGCTTTCTATCTAGCCAACGCCTCTTCAATGGTGTGCAGCACTTTGGCAGTATCGGTGTAATGGTGTGCAATGGATTGGATTGTGTCATTTTGTTGTAGAAACAATGATGGGAAGCTATTTCCACCGATACTGCGGGCAAAACCGATGTCTGCAAGCAATGCTTGTTGAGTTGTGTCATCATCCAACGCACTAGCGAATACATCAGAATCCAATCCGATCTGTTGTGCCAGTGTACACAAGGCGTTGCGCTCAGACGGGTTGCGTGCTTGCTGATAGTAGGCATCCTGAATCGCATGAATCATGGCAATTTCGTATTCTTTGCCCTGTTGTCTGGCAAGCAGTACCGCTCGACAAGCGGGATATGTAGAACGGACAGGCTGACATTGCTCCCAAAACGCAAAATTAAATAGCGTATCAGGAACGGTCTCAATGATTTTACACCACTGGTTTCGTATATAAGCACGGGTTTCTGGTGGCATCGGCTGGTCGGAATCGGGCGCAAGTCCGCCAAGGATGTATTGGACACTGACACTGGTGTCGAGTTGTTGCTGGATTTCTGTCCAAACTGGACGGAAAGCGTAACACCAACTGCACATAGGATCGTGTATGTAGTAGAGAGTAGGGTCTGGTTGCATGGTTTAATAACGTTTAAATTCTAATACGATTTTAGATATACCAAAAACGTTGCGATGGGGTAAATACACCGTCGCGCTTCGCGCTCATTCATCACCAATCATCTCAACAAAATCCAACTCAGCACCGCCCCATTGTTCATTGAGCATACCCAGTTTGATATAGCGGTGAATGCTTGAGTGTTGCCAATCAGCAGCGCGTTTGACATAACCGTGTTTCACAGGATTATAGTGAATATAATCAACATGGCGTTGAAAATCGAGTTCATCGCGTAAGCAATGTTCCCAGCCTCGATGTTGCCATATCGCTTGTTGTTTTTTGTTTTGCCGATTAGTATTTTGTACAGCGGGTTTGTCGGGGAGTAGTTTAGTAAACGCAGATTTGATGAGTCGCCAGCGTGTTGAATAGTCGCAGTCGTTTTCAGGTAATGTCCAAATAAAATGTAAATGGTCAGGTAACACCACCGCCGCATCAATGACAAAAGGACGTTTTGCCATCACCGTTTTAAATGCCGTGCGTAATCGTTCCACATTATCGGCATCAGCGAAAAGTTTACGGCGTTTTTCAGTGACCACAGTAAAGAAATAACAACCGCCTTTGATATAAACACGGCGATAACGCATGATGATTTAGATAGATGATGATGGGATTTCACATATCATAACATCGTAATCGTAGGTCGGGTTAGGCGGTAGCCGTAACCCGACAATTGCGAGATGTGCGGTGTGTGTCGGGTTACGCTATCGCTAACCCGACCTACGGACTTTTCGCGTCGCATTCATTCATTGAGCAAACAAAAAGCCGCTACCAAGAACCACCTGCACGCGCTTTCCGCCACCGTAGAAACGCCCAAAGCCGTGCTAAAAGATGCCACGCTAGCCATCAGCCAGTTAGAAAAACGCATCGACAACTTAACAACAGCGGCACTGCTCTTGATAGCCAAACACCCTGAACTAGCCCGTATCCTGCACCTATTAATCGGTATCAAAGGCATTGCCGAAGCCGATGCCCTTGCGCTGATGGGCGAGCTGTTATTGTTACCGCCTGACCTATCGCACCGACAATGGGTTAAGTTTGCAGGGCTTGACCCACAAGTGTTTGAATCGGGCAAAAGCGTTCATAAAAAAACGCGCCTCTCTAAAACAGGCAACGTTCATATTCGTGCTGCCCTCTATATGCCCGCCCTAAGTGCAAAACAGCACGACCCGCACATCAAGGCGTACTTCCAACATCTCGTCGATAACGGTAAGTTACCCTTACAAGCGGTCTGTGCCATCATGCGTAAACTGTTACACGCTATCCACGGTATGTTAAAACACAACCAGCCTTTCGATAACTCCCGTTTTTATGCCATCCCAGTGGTTAAAAACTAAGCGGTATTGTTAGCAAAATGGGCTTGATTTTGAACAGAGTATCTACATGGCTTATTACCCGTTGTTTTGTTGTATTGAAACGCCAAGCGGAGCTTGAGGGTAGGCATTCCCAAGCGGAGCTTGGGAACGAGAAACAGGGTTATCAACACAATGAGGGAGGTATTGGCGTTGAAATAGGTGTTAATGGTCTTGGTTCGTCGTCCTTGCATACTAGCCGCAGGTGAATTTGTACAAATGCTGCTTCGTTGTAGTCCAATCGCTGGACATCTATGAATTTCTGCTCACTTTTTCCTGATAAGCCTGTTCCGCCAGCACTGTAGGAATCATCAACAGCAAAATCATCAAAATCAAAAGAGTCAAAGTCGTCTTTGTTGTCCATGACGGGAGATGGTGGTTTCTCAGGTTTGAATAAGACGGATATAAGTCCAAGTTTATCATTTCGGACTAAACCTATTTTACCTGCTTCGGATGAGTCTAGTTTATAGAATGTGAACTGCCCTGTATCATGTACTGGACGCTCAATGCGGATATTTTTACCTGAATATACTCTCCAAATACCAACTTCTTTGCCATCGATTTCTACCGCTGCATCACAGTCTAACGAGCTATCATTTGATAATAAGATTTTGTATTTTGTGTTGTGAGCCATTTCGACATAACCAGTATCACGCTCTAGTCCACCTTGAATTTGTACTGCATAATCACCGAGTTTCATATTCCTTCCTTTTTCAATAATATAGCTGTATAGATATAACCAGCCATAAAAACAAAAAACGAGGAGTAGGCAAAACCCATCTCCTCGTTCAAAAAGCACAAACCTAGGTTTGAACTCCGACTCTAACCACCAAAATCATCCAACATGATGTTCTCTGGCTCAACGCCGTTATCTAATAACATCTTGATAACAGCGGCGTTCATCATCGGAGGTCCGCACATATAGAATTCACAATCTTCGGGTGCTGGATGATTTTTTAGATATTCTTCAAACAACACGTTGTGAATAAAACCTGTGTAACCGTCCCAATTGTCATCGGGCAATGGATCAGACAGTGCGGTGTGCCAAACAAAATTGTCATTTTCTTTGGCTAACATATCGAAATCTTCAACATAGAACATTTCGCGTTTGCTACGCGCACCGTACCAGAAGGTCATTTTGCGTTTTGATTTCAACCGTCTGAGTTGATCGAAGATGTGTGAACGCATTGGAGCCATACCTGCACCACCACCAACAAACACCATTTCGGCATCGGTATCTTTGGCATAAAATTCACCATAAGGGCCTGATACCAGCACTTTGTCACCTGGTTTCAGGTTAAAAATAAACGATGACATAATGCCAGGTGGTACGCTTTCATCCGCACGAGGTGGTGGTGTGGCAATACGCACGTTTAACATGATTTCTTTTTCTTCAGGATAAGAAGCCATTGAGTAAGCGCGTAAAGTGGGTTCTTTTACCGTAGACACATAACGCCAAATATTGAACTTGTCCCAGTCTTCATGGAAACGATCTGCAACATCAAAGTCTGCGTATTTAGCAATGTGTGGAGGACATTCAATTTGAATGTAGCCACCTGCACGGTAGTTAATCGCTTCACCTTCGGGCAGTTGTAAGACCAATTCTTTGATGAAGGTGGCAACGTTATCGTTAGATTTAACGGTACATTCCCATTTTTTCACGCCGAATACCGAGTCTTCAACTTCAACTTCCATGTCGTGTTTAATAGACACTTGACAGGCTAAACGCTCACCGTGTGCGGCTTCGCGTTTGGTGATGTGTCCTAATTCAGTCGGTAAAATTTCACCACCGCCTGACTTTACTTTGACTTTACATTGTCCACAAGTACCACCACCGCCACACGCTGAGGACACGAACAAGCCGTTATCCGATAAGGCAGTCAGTAGTTTTGATCCCGAAGGCACATGAATTTTCTTTTCATCATTGATGATGATTTCAACATCACCTTCGGCAACTAATTTACTTTTCGCGCCGATAATGACAAACACCATCGCTATCACTAAGCCAGTGAAAATGATAATCCCTAAAATAATTTCCAGCATATTGATACCTTCCTAAAGTTGGATGCCAGAGAAGGCCATAAAGCCTAATGACATCAGACCCGCAGTGATAAAGGTAATGCCTAGACCTTGTAAGCCAGCAGGAATATCACTGTATTTGAGTTTTTCGCGTACGCCCGCCATAACGGTAATGGCTAATGCCCAACCTAAACCACTGCCTATGCCGTAAGTGACACTTTCACCTAAGTTATAGTCACGTTCAATCATGAATAAACTACCACCCAAAATGGCGCAGTTCACGGTGATTAACGGTAAGAATATGCCTAAGGCGTGGTACAACGCAGGAAAGAATTTATCTAAAATCATTTCCAGAATTTGTACTAAGGCGGCAATCATGCCGATACAGCTCAGTAGTGCAAGAAAGCTTAAATCAACGCCTGTAATGCCCATCCAAGAAAGTGCATCTTCTTTTAACAGCGCGTGGTAAACGATGTTGTTGGCAGGAACGGTAATGGCTTGTACCACCATAACTGCAATACCCAAGCCCATTGCGGTGGAGATTTTTTTCGAGACCGCAATAAACGTACACATACCCAAAAAGAAGGACAGTGCGAGGTTTTCAATGAAAACCGCTTTAACGAATAAACTGATATAGTTTTCCATTAGTGATGTCCTCCTTCACCATGAGAAATCGACATAATTTTAAATTCAACGGTTTCATTTTGAGCTGGTTTCCATTGACGGACACTCCAAATAATTAAGCCGATGATAAAAAACGCGCTCGGTGGTAATAGCATTAAGCCGTTTGGATCGTACCAGCCGCCATCTTTGGTTAGCTTGAAAACTTCAATACCCAACAATTTACCAGAACCTAACGTTTCTCTGAAAAATGCGACGATAATTAAAATTAAGCTGTAACCTGCACCGTTACCGATACCGTCCATGAAACTTTCCAATGGTGGATTTTTCATGGCGTAAGCTTCAGCGCGACCCATTACGATACAGTTGGTGATAATCAAACCCACGAATACCGATAATTGTTTGCTCACGTCATAAGCAAAGGCTTTCAGGATTTGGTCAACCACGATTACCAATGATGCAATAATGGTCATCTGTACGATAATCCGAATACTGCTTGGAATATGGTTACGAATCGCAGAAATTGCCGCACTAGAACAGGCGGTTACTAAGGTCAACGCTAATGCCATAATCAGCGAGGTTGACATTTGTGAGGTCACCGCTAACGCTGAACAAATACCCAACACTTGCAAGGTGATGGGGTTGTTGGTCACTAACGGTTCGGTTAGTACCTTTTTTGTTTCATCAGTTAAAATTTCATTCATGATTTTTTCTCCGCAACCGTTCTGACTTTGGATAAATAGGTTGAAAAGCCTTCGTTACTCATCCAGTATCTGACTAAATTAGTTACGCCTGTACTGGTTAATGATGCACCAGCTAAACCGTCCACTTGATATTGTGAACCTGCTTTGCTGTTGTCCACTGTGCCTTTAATCAAGCTTAATGCTGGCTCGCCTTTATCTGCTTCACCAATCAAGCCTTTTTCTAAAGAGGCTTGGTCAGCTTCAGCATAGACTTTTTTGCCTTTCCACAACGCACGCCATTTTGGATTAACGACTTCGCCGCCTAATCCTGGAGTTTCTGCTTGGTCGTAGAAGTTGATGCTTTGTACGGTTTGACCGTCAGCATCTAAGGCTAAGAAACCATATAACGTTGACCATAAACCATAACCACTGACGGGTAAAATAATGGATTTAGTGGTGTTGCCGTCTTTAACTAAATAAACTTTAGCCAGTTTCGCTTTCACACGAATATGGGCAATGTCTTTGTCTTTAGGAATGGCGACGCTTTGCGCAGGGTCTTTTGCCGCTTTGCGTTGGTCGTATTCGTTGGCATTGCCTTCGGCATACTCACCTGTTTCTAAATCGACCAGTTTGGCTTCAATTTGAGAGGAAAATACTTTTTCAATGTCGCTATCAGCTTGTAACAAACCTGCAACATCAAGAATATTTTTCTTCATGTCCAATTCTTTGTTACTGACTTGCAACGGTTTTAAAGCGACAGCGGCAAATGCCACTAGCACCGCACACACTAAACATAATGCGACTGCAATAGCGATGGTTTTTTCTAGGTTATCGTTGCTTAATGCTAAAACCTTTAGACAATAAGCTCTGAATTTTTGGTAATGCTCACATTGCTCTAATTTTGAGCAAAGCTTTTCAGTATATTGGCATTTAAGCATGGCGTTTCATCCTTCTTCTGATATTTGCCTGCATGACAAAGTAATCGATAGTCGGGGCAAACATATTGGAAAATAAAATTGCCAGCATAATGCCTTCGGGGAATGCAGGGTTAACCACGCGGATTAATACCGTCATACCACCCACTAACGCGCCAAATATCCAACGACCTGTATTGGTCATCGCCGCACTGACAGGATCAGTCGCCATATACACCATACCAAAAGCGAAACCGCCCACGGTTAAGTGCCAATACCAAGGAAACGCAAACATGTGGTTAGTGTCACTGCCGATCATGTTAAACATGACTGACGTTGCAACCATACCCAAAAACACACCGCCCATGATGCGATACGAGGCAACGCGAGTGTAAAGCAAGAATGCCGCGCCCAGTAAAATAGCGAGGGTAGAAGTTTCACCTAAACAACCTGGTTCAAAACCAAAGAAGGTTTGAAACCAACTGTAGTGTGCATTGTAAACTGCTTCTAAACCACCGTTAGCCGCTAAGCCTAAGGGCGTTGCAGCGGTATAACCATCCACTGCTATCCACACTGAATCGCCAGAAATAGACGCTGGATAAGCAAAATATAAAAATGCCCGTCCGCTTAATGCAGGATTTAAAAAGTTTTTGCCCGTACCACCGAAGACTTCTTTACCAATCACAACACCGAAAGAAATACCCAAAGCGACCTGCCATAAAGGCATATCGGGTGGCATAATCAGTGTATATAACATGGAAGTGACTAAAAAGCCTTCGTTAACTTCGTGACCGCGAACGGTTGCAAAAATAACTTCCCAAATACCACCTATCGCCAAGGTAATGACATAAATAGGAAGGAAATATAAGGCACCATGAACGACACAGGAAAAAGGATTGTATGGATTGTAACCAAACATCGTCATCGGAATACTGCGCCAATTAGGAATTTTGTCCAAGTGCATTTCTGCCATTGCTACGTTAGCTTGATAGCCTGTGTTATACACTGCCATCAAAATACAAAAAAACGTCGCAATTACCACAAAAGTCATGGTACGTTTTAAATCGTTACCATCACGAACGTGAGTTGTACCGCGTGTTACATCAGCAGGCGTATAAATGAACGTATCGACCATCTCATAGAGACCGTAATACTTTTCCAATTTAGCACCTTTGATAAAATACGGCTCTATGCTGTCTAAAAATTTTCTAGCCGACATTAGCCCTCCTTCTCAATTTTAGTTAAATTCGCACGCAAAACGGGGGCGAAATCATGTTTACCTGGATCAACAAAGGTAAATAAGGACATATCTTCGTCATCCAGCTCCAAGCAACCTAATAATTGCGCTTGGTCAGAATCACCGACGACTAAGGCTTTTAATAAAGGTGTAGGCAAAATATCCAATGGCATGACTGTTTCATAAATGCCCACAGGAACAATCGCACGATTACTGCCATTTTTATCGGTAGTGAGCGGAAATAAACGGTTATGTTTTTTATCCACGCTAGAGGTATAAACGTTCAACGCTGAATACTTGTCTTTACCCGCTACTATCCAGCCGAAAAATTCACGCGCACGACCTTCTTGTAATGCCGAAATTTGCAAACTATAAGCACCTAGATAAGCTGACCAATCGGTTGCGATATGACCATATAATACTGAGCCTGAAATAACCCGACTTTCAACATCATCAAGTAATTCACCAGCGACTAAATCATCAGTATTAGCACCCACACGAGTACGCACTAAACGCGGATTTTTAACCGTAGGCCCTGCTAACGAAATAACACGCTCAACGTTTAAACGCCCTGTGGTAAATAACGCGCCGATAGCAATAACCGCTTGATAATCAATATGCCACACAAATTTATGGATATTAACCGCATCAATAAAATGAATATGGGTACTGGGTAAACCCGCAGGATGAGGGCCTTTGAATTCAGCAACTGTCACAGGTGCATTACCTATCGCAATCTCATCGCCTGTGGCTTTACAAAGATAAGTTTTGCCATCTGTTAATTTAGCAATAACGCTTAAGCCATTGGCAAAATCATCAGCTCGTTCCTTAATAATAAACTCAGGATCGGCGGCTAATGGACGCGTGTCCATTGCAGTCACAAAAATAGACGCAGGTTTGCTGTCTACTACTGGAATTTTGCCATAAGGACGTGTGCGTAATGTCGTCCACAAGCCTGACGCTACTAAATTTTCTTGTACTTGTTGCGCGGTTAAACTCGACAAGTCTGCTGCTTTATATTTAGCAAACGTTTCGTGTGCAGAGCCATGTAGCTCAATAACCACCGATTGCAAAACGCGTTTAGCTCCGCGATTAATTGATTTCACTACACCAGCCGCTGGTGAAGTAAAATTGACACCAGGATTTTTCTTGTCAGAAAAAAGAATTTGACCTAATTTGACCTTATCCCCTTCATTGACCATCATGGTAGGCTTCATGCCTACATAATCCATTCCCAGAATAGCAACGGTTTTAACCTGATTGCCATTCTCAATTTCTTGTTTAGGACTGCCCGTAATGGGAAGGTCTAAACCCTTTTTAATAGTAAATTGCATAGTTGAAGCCTACCCTCCAAATCAAGTTATGGCGAAACCATCCCCTTAATTTTCAATATAAAGTAAGAGGCGCATTAAGACGTAAAACATCGGTATTACACCACAAAAATACTGATTCCTCAACGCTGGATATAAATGCCGCAATATAATTGAAGTATATTGCCAATGCAGTGACTGCTAGAATACACAAATTAAATATGCAATATAATTAAAGAGGAAATATGGCAGAAATATCTCAGGCAAGTCCACAGCAACAGCAGCAGGCGTTACTTTTAAGTACAGTGGCATTCACCGTGTGTTTTGCGGTCTGGACAATCTTTTCTATTATCGGTTTACAGATTCAAAAGGACTTGGGCTTAAGCGAAACGGAATTTGGTCTACTCATTGGCACACCGATTCTTTCAGGCTCACTCATTCGACTCATATTAGGTATTTGGAGTGACCAATACGGTGGACGGATTATTTATGCCTGCGTCATGGTCACCGCCGCCATTGCCACCTTATTACTCACTACCGTTGATACCTACATCATGTATCTGGTCGCCGCCTTAGGGGTAGGTGTTGCAGGTGGTTCATTCGCGGTAGGGATTGCCTACGTTTCGCGCTGGTATCCACCTGAAAAACAAGGTATTGCCCTTGGTATTTTTGGATTAGGGAATGTTGGCGCAGCGGTGACTAAATTCATCGCACCTTTTGTGATGGTCGCTTTTGGCTGGCACGCGGTTGCGCAAGTCTGGGCAGTCATTTTGCTATTGATGGCGGCTGTTTTCTGGTTTATGACCGAAGACGAACCGACGTTGAAAGCACGGCGTGCAGCAGGATTGAAGCATGTGTCTTTTGCTGAACAATTAAAACCACTGAAAAATATGCAAGTCTGGCGATTTTCGCTGTATTACTTTTGCGTGTTCGGTGCATTTGTTGCTTTAGCTCTATGGTTGCCACGTTATTTAGTCGGTGCTTACGGTTTCGATATTAAAACTGCGGGTATGTTGGCAGCCTCATTCTCTATTTTTGCTAGTCTATTTCGTGCTTTGGGTGGTTGGTTATCTGACCGTTATGGCGCACGGTTAATCATGTACGCAACCTTCATTGCGGGTGCGATTTGTACGTTTTTCCTGTCCTACCCCCCGACAGATTATATTGTACATGGCATCAGAGGCGACATTGCTTTTAGCTTGGCTATTCAACCAGTTGGTTTTATTTTACTTATTTCTATCCTCGGACTATTTATGTCCTTCGGTAAAGCAGCCGTTTATAAACATATTCCCGTTTATTACCCTGATAGTGTTGGTGCAGTCGGTGGTGCAGTTGGCATGGTCGGTGGTTTGGGTGGATTTTTACTGCCGTTGACATTCGGTATGTTAAACGACCTAACAGGCGTTTGGAGCAGTTGCTTCATGCTGCTGTTTATACTGGACATGATTGCGCTGACATGGATGCACTTCTCTATTGTTAAAATGGAGCGTCGAGTGGTGCCAGAATTGGCAAAAATCTCCAGAGATTTGCCTGAATTAAGTCATCCATCACCGTTAGTGCTAACAGAATGGAATCCCGAAGATCCAACTTTTTGGGAAGCCACAGGGAAAAAAATTGCCAATCGTAATTTATGGATTAGCATCCCTGCCTTACTGCTGGCATTTGCTGTGTGGATGGTGTGGAGTGTAGTAGTCACCAACCTACCGAATATCGGCTTTAAATACACCACCAACGAATTATTCTGGCTCACTGCTTTGCCAGGTTTATCAGGTGCGACGTTGCGAATCTTCTATTCGTTCATGGTGCCTATTTTTGGCGGCAGACGTTGGACAGCTATCAGCACCGCATCCTTGTTATTGCCTGCGATGTGGATAGGTTTTGCCGTACAAGACCCAAACACGCCGTTTACGCTAATGCTGGTATTGGCGTTATTGTGCGGTTTCGGTGGCGGCAATTTTGCCTCTAGCATGGCGAATATCAGTTTCTTCTTTCCGCAAGCACAAAAAGGTACAGCCTTAGGTTTGAATGCGGGTTTAGGAAACTTGGGTGTGAGTACCGTACAGTTCGTTGTACCGTTAGTCATTACCGCTGGCGTGTTTGGCGCGTTTGGTGGTGATCCTCAAGATTGGATAAAAGGCGAAGTACACAAAGCCATGTGGTTACAAAATGCGGGCTTTATCTGGGTACCCTTTATTGTTGCTACCAGCATAGCAGCATGGTTTGGCATGAATGATATTGCCTCTGCCAAAGCCTCATTTAAAGAACAAGCCATTATTTTTAAACGTAAACACAACTGGATTATGTGCTGGCTTTATACGGGTACATTCGGTTCATTTATTGGCTATTCCGCAGGTTTGCCGATGTTGACCAAAACCTTGTTTCCTGATGTTAATCCTCTCCAATACGCCTTTTTAGGTCCGTTGGTGGGTGCGTTAGTTCGACCTTTAGGCGGTTGGTTAGCCGATAAATTAGGCGGTTCAACAGTGACCTTCTGGAACTTCGTGGTAATGACCGTGGCAGTATTTGGCGTACTACACTTCCTACCCAGTGGTACAGATGCTGGTAACTTCTGGGGATTTTTGACCATGTTCATTTTATTATTCTTCAGCACAGGCGTTGGCAACGGTTCGACGTTCAGAATGATTCCCGTGATTTTTTTGACTACCCAACAACGTGCCGCCACTAAAGGCATGGATGAAGGTCAAATTCGCAAAGCGGCGGCGAAAGAATCTGCCGCAGTATTGGGTTTTAGCTCTGCAATCGCCGCGTATGGCGCGTTTTTTGTGCCCAAAAGTTACGGCACAGCCATCAGTTTAACAGGCAGTGTTCATGCGGCTTTGTACTTTTTTGTTATTTTCTATATCAGTTGTATCGCTATAACTTGGTGGTTTTATGCGCGTAAAGGCGCGGAAATGCCCTGCTAAAAAATCGTTCAATTTTCAAAACCTGACAGTGTTATAAAACCTGTCAGGTTGACTTACACAAAAGGCGAAATCATGAATAAAATAAGCAGTTTACTATTCTTTTCAATAGCATTAAGTAGCTTAACATCAGGCTGTTCCGATGAAGAAAAGTACAAGGCGATGGCTGAAAAATACACAGATTCTAAAGTTGAGTATGAAAAACATAAGTTAATGTCCCCTGCCGACATGGCGGCTCATAACGACAAAGAGATGTCACACGTTATGCCAAATGCCAATACCCCAAAAATTGGCAGTGATGAAATTTCGCGTAACGCTGACGATTTACCGCCACCGATTAACCGCACTCAAGAGCAAGTTGTGCGTGTTGATTTATACACCGATGAACTGGTGGCTGAAATGATGCCCGAAGTGACTTATCAATACTGGACATATAACGGTAAAGTACCTGCGCCATTTATTCGCGTCAGAGAAGGCGATACCGTAGAAATTCATTTACGGCACGGTAAAGCGGGAAGTGAGCATTCAACCCACAGTGAACATGATGCCGCGCAACATGCAGCGGCAGGGCATTCCGCGCATTCTATTGACTTACACGCGGTAATAGGAGTAGGTGGTGGTGCACCGTTAATGCAAGTGGCACAAGGTGAAGAAAAAAGTTTTCGTTTTAAAGCCACCCGTGCAGGCATTTATATTTACCACTGCGCCAGTCCACATATTCCTACCCATATTGCTAATGGTATGTATGGCATGATTTTAGTCGAACCTACAGAGGGTTTAAGCAAAGTTGACCGTGAATTTTATGTGATGCAGGGCGATTTTTACACCAGCGGAAAATACGGTGACAAAGGCTTTCAATCGTTCAGCAAAGACAAGCTTTTAGCTGAACATCCCGAATATTTTCTTTTCAATGGTCGAGTCAATTCACTAAGCGGCGAACGGGCATTAAAAGCCAAAGTCGGTGAAAAAATTCGCTTATTTGTCGGAGTCGGCTCACACATCCCTGCAAACTTTCATATAATCGGCGCGATTTTTGACAACCTATATAAAGATGGTGCAATCACCAGCCCCCCATTAAAAAATGTCCAAACCACCACCATTGCCGCTGGTTCTGCGGTAATGATTGAGTTTACTATCGATGTTGCAGGGAAATATTTGCTTGTTGACCACAACTTAACGCGCTCGATTGATAAAGGAGCGTTGGCGGAATTGATTATTGCGGATAAATAAATCGGCTCTTCGCAATTTCGTGGTGGTAGTAATCATCAAAAATCCATTTGACTGAATGTTAATAGCTCAGGTATTTAAGTGGAATTGTTACGATTAATCCTTCATGGTAAAAATATTGCGATTTACAATTTTAGTTGGTAGTGGGTTAAATCTGTTGTTTTTACTTTTGGACATGACTGCCAGTCCTTTAAAGGACTGGCAGTCATTAATATCGCTATAAGCAGGTTTAACCCACTACCCAAATTCTCAGCGCAAATTAATAAGAATTTTTACAGTAATTCATTAGGAAATTAGAAAAAATATGAGTTTCTAATTTTTAGAAACAAACAAAAATATCACCCCAATCAAGAGGTACAAAATGAGTCACTTTCTCGACCGTCTGCTCTTTTTTAAGAAAAAAACCGAAGCCTTTTCAGGCAATCACGGCATCATGACCGATGAAAACCGCAGTTGGGAAGATGCCTATCGGCAACGCTGGCAACATGACAAAATCGTCCGCTCCACACACGGAGTCAACTGTACTGGCTCGTGCAGCTGGAAAATTTATGTCAAAAATGGACTTGTGACGTGGGAAACCCAACAAACTGATTATCCCCGCACTCGTCCTGATATGCCCGATCACGAACCACGCGGCTGCGCACGCGGCGCGAGTTATTCTTGGTATTTATACAGTGCCAATCGCCTGAAATACCCGATGATTCGTAGCCACTTGGTCAAGCTATGGCGCGAAGCGCGACAAACCTTAGAACCCGTCGAAGCATGGGCTTCGATTGTAGACGATAAAGACAAAGCCCAAAGTTATAAATCCAAGCGTGGTTTAGGTGGATTTATTCGTACCGATTGGGCGGAAGTGAATGAAATCATCGCATCAGCCAATATTTACACCGCAAAAAAATTCGGTCCAGATAGAATCATTGGTTTTTCACCGATTCCAGCAATGTCAATGGTGTCGTATGCCGCAGGTTCGCGTTATTTGTCGCTGATTGGTGGCACTTGCATGAGCTTTTATGACTGGTATTGTGATTTACCGCCTGCTTCACCGCAAACGTGGGGTGAACAAACTGATGTACCTGAATCCGCCGATTGGTATAACTCCAGCTTTTTAATGCTGTGGGGATCTAATGTTCCGCAAACGCGCACACCCGATGCGCATTTCATGACTGAAGTACGTTATAAAGGCGCGAAAATCGTCACTGTTTGCCCCGATTATTCCGAAGCATCCAAGTTTGCCGATTTGTGGCTACATCCTAAACAAGGCACGGATGCGGCGTTGGCAATGGCGTTCGGTCATGTGATTTTAAAAGAATTTCATTTGGAAAACCCTAGCGAGTATTTCACTCAGTATGTGCGTGAAACAACGGATATGCCGTGCTTAGTGCGTTTGGTAAAACAAGGTGAAAGTTATGTACCTGATCGTTTTATTCGTGCCAGTGATTTTGCTGAAAACTTAGCGCAAGACAATAATCCAGACTGGAAAACCGCCGCTTTTAATGAACTGGACGGTAACGTAGTGATTCCACGCGGCTCTATCGGCTTTCGTTGGGGCGAACAGGAAGCAGGACAAGGACGATGGAATATACAACAAAAAGATGCGCAGGGTGCTGAAGTTAAATGCCGCCTTAGTTTGATTGATGTGTCGGATGAAATCGCCTCGGTAGCATTTCCTTATTTTGGCGGTTCAAAACATGAACATTTTACCCATACCGACCACGACACCATTCAACGCCGTAACGTACCCGTCAAAACGATTACCTTAGCCGATGGTAGCATTGCTCACGTTGCCACTGTATTTGATTTAATGATTGCCAACTATGGCATAGATCGCGGTTTAGGCGGTGGCAATGTTGCCAGTTCTTTTGATGATGACGTGCCTTATACGCCTGCTTGGCAGGAAAAAATTACAGGAGTTAGTCGCCAGCAAGTGATTTTAGTGGCGCGGGAATTTGCCCGAAATGCTGACAAAACTCACGGCAAGTCCATGATTATTCTGGGTGCTGGTTTAAACCACTGGTATCACATGGATATGAACTATCGCGGCATTATCAATATGTTGATGATGTGCGGTTGTATCGGTCAAAGTGGTGGCGGTTGGGCGCATTATGTCGGGCAAGAAAAATTGCGTCCACAAACTGGTTGGTTGCCATTGGCATTCGCGCTGGATTGGCACAGACCACCCAGACAAATGAACAGCACCTCGTTTTTCTACAGCCACACTAGCCAATGGCGTTATGAGTCTTTATCGGTAAAAGAAATTCTGTCACCGTTAGCCGACCCCAAGCAATGGCAAGGCAGTTTGATTGATTTTAACGTCCGCGCTGAACGCATGGGTTGGTTGCCGTCCGCGCCACAGCTAAATACCAATCCCTTAGGAATATGTAAAGCCGCTGAAAAAGCGGGGCTGTCACCGTCCGATTATGTGGTAGAAAACCTAAAATCGGGCAAGTTAAAAATGGCGTGTGAAGACCCTGATAATCCGCAAAACTTCCCGCGTAATCTGTTCGTGTGGCGATCTAATTTATTGGGTTCATCGGGTAAAGGGCATGAGTATTTTCTGAAATATTTGCTCGGTGCGAATCATGGTATTCAAGGCGTGGATTTAGGCGCACAAGGTCTGACAAAACCCAAAGAGGTGAAGTGGCATAAAGAAGCGGCAGAAGGCAAACTGGATTTATTGGTAACGTTAGATTTTAGAATGTCCACCACCTGCTTGTATTCTGACATCGTGTTGCCAACGGCGACGTGGTATGAAAAAAATGATTTGAATACCTCCGATATGCACCCGTTTATTCATCCTTTATCCAAAGCCGTTGACCCTGCGTGGGAATCGCGTTCGGATTGGGATATTTACAAAGGCATTGCCAAAGAATTTTCTAAATTATCCGTAGGGCATTTAGGTGTAGAAAAAGATTTAGTCACCGTGCCAACACTGCATGATACACCGTCTGAATTAGCCCAAGCCTTGAATGTGAAAGATTGGAAAAAAGGCGAGTGCGAGCCTATTCCTAATAAAACCATGCCGAATTTGGTGGTGGTCGAGCGTGATTATCCCAGCACCTATAAAAAGTTCACTGCACTGGGACCGTTGCTGAAAAAAATCGGCAATGGCGGCAAAGGCATTGCGTGGAACACTGAAATCGAAGTAGATTTTCTTGCTAAATTGAATGGCGTTGTTACCGAGGTAGGCGTGAGCCAAGGAATGCCAAAAATTGACAAAGACATTGATGCCGCCGAAGTGATTTTAAGTTTAGCTCCTGAAACCAATGGCGAAGTAGCGGTTAAAGCGTGGGATAGTTTGGGCAAAATTACAGGCATCGATCATCGCCATTTAGCCCTTTCCAGCGAACATGAAAAAATCCGTTTCCGTGATGTACAAGCACAACCACGCAAGATTATTTCTTCACCAACGTGGAGTGGTGTGGAATCGGAACACGTTTCCTACAATGCAGGTTATACCAATGTGCATGAGCAAATTCCTTGGCGCACTCTGACGGGACGACAACAGTTTTATCAAGACCATCCGTGGATGCGGGCGTTTGGGGAAACGTTGTGCGTTTATAGGCCACCAGTGGATACGCGCACTATTGAGTCAATGCTCAATAAAAAACCCAACGGCAATAAAGAAATCGTGCTGAATTTTCTGACCCCACATCAAAAATGGGGCATACACAGCACTTACACCGATAACCTGTTGATGTTGACTCTGTCACGCGGTGGTCCTTGTGTTTGGATTAGTGAAACTGACGCAACAAAAGCGGGCATTATCGATAACGATTGGGTGGAAACGTTCAACAGCAACGGCGCATTAACCGCCAGAGCCGTAGTCAGTCAGCGCATTCCCGAAGGTGTGATGATGATGTATCACGCGCAGGAAAAAATCACCAATACACCTGGTTCAGAAATTACGGGACAACGCGGCGGCATTCACAACTCAGTCACTCGCATTACCCTTAAACCCACGCACATGATTGGTGGTTATGCTCAGCAAAGTTACGGGTTTAATTATTACGGTACAGTCGGTTCTAATCGTGATGAATTCGTTATATTACGGAAAATGGATAAAGTTTTGTGGCTAGACGGCACCGATAAAGAAGATGCTATGCCAACATCAGAGGAGTTAGCACAATGAAAGTACGCGCACAAATCGGCATGGTGCTGAACTTAGATAAATGTATCGGTTGCCACACTTGCTCAGTCACCTGCAAAAACGTTTGGACTTCCCGCGAAGGCGTGGAATACGCATGGTTTAACAACGTAGAAAGCAAACCAGGTGTGGGTTTTCCCAATGAATGGGAAAATCAGGACAAATGGAAAGGCGGTTGGCAGTTACTCCCCAACGGCAAATTAGTTCCGCGTATCGGCGGCAAACTAACCGTGCTGAAAAATATTTTCGCCAATCCAGATTTACCCGAAATTGACGATTATTACGAACCGTTTGAATTCGACCACGCGCATTTACAAAACGCGCCCGAAGCCAAAGCTGTTCCCACCGCTAGACCCCGTTCACTAATTACGGGCGAAAGGATGGAAAAAATTGTCGGCAGTGCAAATTGGGAGGAAATTTTAGGCGGCGAATTTGAAACCCGCTCGAAAGATAAAAACTTCGACAATCTGCAAAAAGCCATGTACGGCGAATTTGAAAACACCTTCATGATGTATTTGCCGCGCCTTTGTGAACATTGCTTAAATCCAACGTGCGTGGCAGCGTGTCCTTCTGGGGCGATTTACAAACGCGAAGAAGACGGTATTGTGTTGATTGACCAAGATAAATGTCGCGGCTGGCGGATGTGCGTTTCAGCGTGTCCGTACAAAAAAATCTATTACAACTGGAATTCGGGAAAATCGGAAAAATGCGTGTTTTGTTATCCACGCATTGAAGCAGGTGAGCCAACAGTATGTTCTGAAACCTGCGTCGGGAGGATTCGTTATTTAGGCGTGTTGTTATACGATGCCGATAGAATTGAAAGTGCGGCAAGTGCTACTTCTGAACAAGATTTATATCAATCACAACTGGATATATTTTTGAATCCAAACGATCCAGAGGTATTGGCAGCAGCGCGTGCTGAAGGCATTCCTGAAAATTGGTTAACTGCCGCGCAAGAATCGCCTGTGTATAAAATGGCGATAGATTGGAAACTCGCATTCCCATTACATCCAGAATATCGCACCTTACCAATGGTGTGGTATGTGCCGCCCTTGTCACCGATTCAATCGGCGGCAAATTCTGAGCAGTTAGGTATGAATGGCAATATTCCCGATGTTCGGAGTTTGCGTATTCCTGTCGGTTATCTTGCCAATATGCTCACTGCGGGTGATGAAGAGCCTGTGGTGTTGGCATTGGAACGGATGTTAGCCATGCGTTCCTATATGCGCTCAAAAACGGTGGATAATGAAATCGACTTGGCGATATTGGAACAAGTCGGTTTGACTCAGTTGCAAGTCGAAGAAATGTACCGTTATTTAGCGATTGCTAATTATGAAGACCGTTTTGTGATTCCGACCAGTCATCGCGAATACGCCAGCAGCACTTTCGATGCGTACAACGAACAGGGCGGTTGTGGGTTCAGTTTTGGCAATGGTTGCTCTTCTGATACGCCAGATTTGTTTAACAGCAAAAAAGGCGCGGCGATTAAATTGGATAACAAACCATGAGCGACAAACCAACGTTAACCTTAAAAGTTCTGTCGGTTTTATTGTGTTATCCAAATGCCGAATTAATTCAGGCATTGCCAGAAATAGACGCTGTTGTGAACGAAGAAAACTTGTTAGCAACATCGCAATTGGCAACGGTTAAACAACTCATACACAAATTTCAGCACACTGAGTTACTGGAATTACAGGAAAACTATGTGGCGTTGTTTGATAGGGGGCGGGCGTTATCGCTGCATTTATTTGAACATCTGCACGGTGAATCACGCGATAGAGGGCAAGCAATGGTAGATTTGATGGATATGTATCAAAGCCACGGTTTTGAAATCAATGCCCACGAATTGCCCGATTATATTCCGCTGTTTTTGGAATTTTTAGCGCAACGACCACCAGCCGAAGCCTTTGAGTTATTGGGCAATACCAATGCTATTTTGCAGGTTTTGGCAGAGCGTTTGGAAGCTCGCGATAGTCTTTATTATGTATTGTTCGATGCTATGCTGCTATTAGCAGGAAAAGAGCGTACCAACAGCGGACGCATTGAAAAAGCCGTGACTGAAACCGATGAAACCATTTTAAACATGGATAAAATTTGGGAAGAGGAAACGGTCGCTTTTATGGGCAATCAAAATAATTGTGCTTCAGAGCTAAATAAAGAGCAACCGCTAAAATTTACGCAGTCTAAACGTGCGAATGCTAGTTCAAACTAATGATTTTTTCACCACTGCCAGTTCTTTAAAGGACTGGCAGTGGTAAATTCAAAAACTACGCAAAAACCCGACAGGCTTTAACAGCCTGTCAGGTTTAACTTTTTAAGAGGTTAAAACCATGTCATATCTTAATACACTTTTTTTCGGAATTTATCCCTACATCGCCTTGGCGGTATTTTTCATCGCCAGTTTGATACGCTACGACCGCGACCAATACGGCTGGCGTACAGGTTCAAGCCAAATGCTACGCGCAGCAGAATTAAAACGCGGCAGCCGTTTGTTTCATATTGGCATTTTGCTGTTATTTTTTGGACATTTTTTTGGTTTATTAACGCCACCAGCGGTTTATCACGCGCTTGGTTTATCGACTTCAGCCAAACAGATAATGGCAGTCATCGCAGGTGGTGTATTTGGTGGCGTTTGTTTGCGTGGCTTGTGGATTTTAACCAAACGCCGCATGACTGATTCACGCATTCGTGCCACTAGCACAAAAATGGACATGGCTATTTTGCATTTATTATTAGCGCAATTGGCATTAGGTTTGTTGACCTTACCGTTTTCGTTAGCGCATTCAGATGGTTCTACTATGTTGGCTTTAGCCGAATGGGCGCAACGAATTGTTACCTTTCGCGGCGGCGCGGCGGAGGCAATGGTGGGTGTGAGTTTGGTTTATAAAGCGCATATCTTTTTAGGCTTAACCATTTTTGTGGTGTTTCCATTCAGCCGTTTAGTACACGTTTGGAGTGTACCATTAGGTTATGTAACCCGTTCTTATCAGATTGTCAGACAACGTTAATCTCCTCCCTCCCTTAGCTTTTCGCCCCCATCTTAAGTATTCATAAACGATTTTTGGTAGTGGGTGAAATCTGTTGTAGCGATATTAATGACCGCCAGTCCTTTAAAGGACTGGCGGTCATGCCCAAAAGTAAAAACAACAGGTTTCACCCACTACCCTTGTCAGAATGCGACCACATACACTAGCATTTTGAATGCTCAGTGCCACCTGAAAAAGTTTGAGTAACACTTTACTATCAGTTCATATCTCTATGAATAATAACTGCTTGTGCTATACTTACCGCAATATTTTTTAATTATCCAAGGGGGCTTTATGCCACGAAATCAACGAAAACTACCATTATCAATGGTACTACTCTCACTATCCGTTGGTGCTGGCGTAGCTTTAGCCGATACCACAAAAGACATCGAAGACGCACTTAAAATTGGTAAAGATGGGGCAGTGAAAATTGATACCCGCTATCGTTATGAAAACGTCAATCAAGATAACACCATTAACCCCGCTACTGGACAACCATTGCCTGCCGCAGCGCAACCAAGAACGGCTAATGCCAACACCATACGCACTCGCTTAGGTGTGTTGTCGCCCACTTATTATGGCGTACAAGGTTATGTAGAATACGAAGGCACGCACGTTTTACAATCTGATTACAATAACGGACGTGGCAATAAACCTGGTTATTCAGTGGTTGCCGATCCTGGTTTCAATGAACTTAATCAGTTATGGCTGAGTTATTCAGGTATTCCTGATACTGTTATCAAAGGCGGACGGCAACGCATTAGATTTGATGATGATCGCTTTATTGGCAACGTGGCATGGCGACAATTGGAAACTACCTTTGATTCGGTATTAATTACCAATAAATCGCTTAATAATCTGCTTGTTAATGTTGGTTATATTGGTAATGTCAATACCTTTACTGCTACCACTGAACACATTAATGCCCCCATACTTAACCTTAATTACAATCTAGGTGATTATGGCAAGCTAATCAGTTATGGCTACTGGTTGGGTTATACCGATATGGATACCACTGCCAGAGGTGGTTCAACCGCTTCTAAGTCAAATCAAACTTACGGTCTTCGTATCGTCAATAGTGAAAAACCGCCGAAATTTTTCGATAATTACAGCTTGTTGTACACCGCTGAATGGTCTATTCAAAAAGACTACCTCAACAGCCCTGTTAAGTACACAGCAAATCGTTATAACGTGATGGGGGGGTTTACCGCCTATAACTTTAGCTTTCAAGGTGCGATGGAACAGCTGGATGGTCATGGTCTCAATCAAGCCTTTCAGACTCCACTGGGTACTAATCACGCGTTCCAAGGCTGGGCTGATTTATTCTTAGTTACCCCTAAAGATGGTATTCGTGACGTGTTCGGCACAGTGAGTGGTAAGTTTCTGGAAAATGACAGTCTTACAGTCATGGGCGTTTTCCATGCTTTTTCTGATGATACAGGTAACATTAACTACGGCAAAGAATGGGATTTTTCAGCAGAGCAAAAATTTGGAAAACATTATTCTGTGTTAACTAAATACGCTTATTTTGATAATGCCCAAGGTAAGACAGGCTTTAGTCCTAATGCGACCGATACCCAAAAAGTATGGGTACAAGGAACAGTCAGCTTCTAGTTGATATTAAGTGGGGGCAAATCTGTTATGGTTGTTCGACAAGCTCACCGCTCACCGCTCACCGCTCACCGCTCACCGCTCACCACGAACGCGATCATTTTAGTGTCCGTTAGCTCTAGCAGGACTTCTTTCCCTGCAACGCCGCACGACCTCCTTAATATGAACAACAAGGTCTTTTTGTAACAACGTGTAACAAAAGACCTTGTTGTTACATACTGTTACAAAAATAAATCACGATAACTTGCTATTTATGTAGACTATAACCAGTAATAAATATGCTGTTATTTGTTGGTTAGGGTTAGGGTTAGGCGTAAGCACATGGCAACCGAATAGCTATTACTTAGCTGAATGACACAGCACTCATTAATTGGGTTTAGGCTATCCGCTATTAACTCGCTTTTAACGTGCCTGTCTTCTCAGCCACAAGGACAACCTGTCATGAACCACATCTATCGTAGCATTTGGAATGAAGCATTAAGCGCGTGGGTCGCCGTCTCTGAAATAACCAAAGGGCAAGGAAAACGCTCATCCAATCGCCGTAAAAATATGACTGCCAGTCCTTTAAAGGACTGGCAGTCATCCACGCCACTGTTAGCCACAAGTTTATTGCTTTTTTCTTCTGCAAGTTGGGCATTACCCACAGGCAATGAACTGATTGCAGGACAAGCAACCGTCAACACGCCCAGCGCAGGGCAAATGCAAATCGACCAAGCCAGTCAACAGGCTGTCATTAACTGGCAAGGCTTTTCAATTGCACCCACCGAAGCGGTTACTATTCAACAACCCAATGCCCAAGCGGCATTATTAAATCGCGTGGTCGGTGCAGATGCCAGTCAAATTCAAGGGCAACTACACGCCAACGGACAAGTGTATTTAGTCAATCCTAACGGCGTGTTATTTGGCAAAACCGCGCAAGTCGATGTCGGTGGATTAATCGCCAGTACTCATGAGATTAGCAATGCCGATTTTATGGCGGGCAAAAATCACTTCACTCAAAATGGCGCGACAGGCACGGTAGAAAATCACGGCACAATTAACGTTCCCAACGGCGGTGTGGTGGCGTTAATTAGTAGCAGTGTCACCAACACAGGCAGCATCACCGCCCCCAAAGGAACTGCCATATTTGCCGCAGGTAAAACCGTTGATTTAGATTTTGTAGGCGATGGCTTAGTGGAAGTCAAAGTGAACGAAGCCGCGTTAAATGCCCAAATCACCAACAAAGGCGCGATCCAAGCCGATGGTGGACGCGTGGTATTAACCGCTAAAGCCGCAGGGCAATTAATCGACACCGTCATCAATCAACAAGGCATTATCAAAGCCCAAGGTTTAGTCGAACGCAACGGTGAAATCATCCTCGACGGTGGCGATAACGGCATAGTTCAAGTCAGCGGCACACTCAATGCCGACGGACAAACTGGCGGCAAAATCAGCGTTGCGGGTAACAATATCCAGCTTAACAACGGCGCGATAGTTACTGCATCGGGTGATAACGGCGGTGGTGTGATTAGCATTGGAGACAAACTGACTACCAGTCAAACTACCGTACAGGAAACCGCCCGCGTAAGCGTACAAAGTAAAAATCAAGGCAATGCTGGAACTATCGGTATTTTTGCCAACATGAAAACTGGCACAGTCAATGTTGCGGGCAAACTCGATGCTTCCGCACCTAAAAATGGCAATGGTGGTTTTATCGACACCTCAGCCGCCCATGTCAAAGTCAGCGATACCGCAAAAATCAGCACCAAAGCCACCAACGGCACAACAGGAAACTGGTTAATTGACCCGCAAGATTACACCATCGCCGCGACAGGCGGTGACATCACAGGCGCGGCACTCAGCGCGAATCTGGCAAACACAGGCGTGACTATTGCCAGTACATCAGGTGCAACAGCGGGTAATGGCGATATATT